>NZ_JBFUBR010000006.1:0-232299 GCF_056405655.1 Pseudomonas sp. P1_F7 | reverse complement strand
ACTTACGGCACCCTGGTACTCAACGCCAACGGCACTTACACCTACACCCTGAACACCAGCGATGCCGACTTCAAGGCGTTGCACGGCGGTGGCAGCAGCACCGAATCCTTCACCTACACCATCACCGATTCGGACGGCGACAGCCGCACTGCCAACCTGGTGCTGAACGTCTACAACAACGACGATACGGTGACCCTCAACGGCCTCGACGTGTATGGCGGTGAGCTGACGGTTTACGAAACAAATCTGAGCGACGGCAGCAGCCCCAACACGTCGGCCCTGACGCAGAGCGGCACGTTCACCGTCACCGCCCTTGACGGTGTGACGACCCTGACCGTCGGCGACATTGCCGTAGTCACCGGAGGCGTGGCCGCCGGCTTCCCGCAATCGATCACCACGCCGCTGGGCAGCACCCTGACCATCACCGGGTTCAACGTAGCGACCGGGGTGATCAGCTACAGCTACACCCTCAACGATAACGAAGTACATCCAACCGGCAACAACGCCAACACCCTGCCTGAGCAGTTCGCCGTGACCGTGGTTGACGACAACGGCACCACCGCGACCGGTTCACTGGACGTCAACATCGTCGACGACCTGCCAAAAGGCATGGACGACAGCAACGCTTCAACGGCCTCGGAAACCCTGCTGACCCTCAACGGCAACGTGYTGAGCAACGACGTGCAAGGCGCCGACCRSGTGACGGTGGGCGAAAACACCGGACCGATCACCCCAGGCACTTTCACCGGGACTTACGGCACCCTGGTACTCAACGCCAACGGCACTTACACCTACACSCTGAACCCCAGCGATGYCGACTTCAAAGCCCTGCACGGCGGTGGCGACGGCAGCGAAACCTTCACCTACACCATCACCGATTCGGACGGCGACAGCCGCACTGCCAACCTGGTGCTGAACGTCTACAACAACGACAATACGGTGACCCTCAACGACCTCGACGTGTATGGCGGCGAGCTGACGGTTTACGAAAAAAACCTGAGCGACGGCAGCAGCCCCGACACGTCGGCCCTGACCCAGAACGGCACGTTCACCGTGACCGCGCTCGATGGCCTGCAGACCCTGACCGTCGGCGGCATCACGGTCGTCAGCGGTGGTGTGGTCGCTGGCTTCCCGCAAACCGCCGTCACGCCACTGGGCAGCACCCTGACCATCACCGGGTACGTCGCCGCCACCGGGGTGATCAGCTACAGCTACACGCTGAACGATAACGAAGCCCATCCAACGGCCAACGGCACCAACAGCCTCACCGAGAACTTCAACGTCGTGGCCACCGATACGGACGGCGACAGCGAGACCGGGCAGATCAACGTCAACATCGTCGATGACCTGCCGAGCGCCAAACCTGACTCGTCGTCGGTGACGGAGGGCGGCACCGTCAACATCAGTGTGCTGGGCAACGACATCAGCGGCGCCGATGGTCCGGCGACGGTGGTCGGCGTGCGCGCCGGTAGCAATACCTCAACGTCGGCCATCGGCGGGCTGGGCAACCAGATCAACGGTACCTATGGCTACCTGACCCTCGATGCCAACGGCAACGCGGTGTATCACAGCAACCAGAACTCGGTCGGCGATGCGGGGGCCACTGATACGTTCACCTATACCGTGCGCGATTCCGATGGCGATGAAAGCACCACCACCATCACCATCGACGTGGCCAACAGCATCATCAAGGCCAACCCCGATAGCGACGTGACGGTCTACGAAAAAGCCCTCGACCTGAGCATGGACGGCCAGGACCTGGTCGCCGGTACAGTCACCGGCAGCGACCCGGGCAACACTGGCGAAACCGCGTCCGGGACCCTGGTCGGTTCGGTCTCGGGTGGCAGCGGCGCGCTCACCTACACCCTGGTCGGCAGCGCCACCGGCACCTACGGGCAGATCCTGCTCAACCCAGACGGCAGCTACACCTACACCCTCACCTCGGCTCCGAAAACCTCTCCGAATGCCAACGACGGGCCGAACAGTCTGAGTGAAAGCTTTACCTATAAAGCCACCGATGCGCTGGGCAACAGCAGCACCAGTACCATCGTGGTCAACATTGTCGATGACGTGCCCAAGGTGGTGGCAACGGATCGCTCGGTGGCGGCGGTGGAGATCGATTCCAACCTGCTGATCGTACTCGACGTTTCCGGCAGCATGGACGACCCTTCCGGCGTGTCGGGCCTGTCGCGCCTGGATCTGGCCAAGCAGGCCATCAGTGCCTTGCTGGATAAATACGACGACCTCGGCGATGTGAAAGTCCAGCTCGTCACCTTCAGCAGCAGCGCCACCGACATGACCTCGGTGTGGGTCGATGTCGCGACCGCCAAGACACTGCTGGCCGGCCTCATCGCGAACGGCGGCACCAACTACGACGCGGCCGTGGTGACCATGCAGACCGCGTTCAACACCTCGGGCAAACTCACCGGGGCGCAAAACGTCGGCTACTTCTTCTCCGACGGCAAGCCCACCACCGGCCAGGAAATCGGCACCGCCGACGAGACCGCGCTGAAAGCCTTCCTCGATGCCAACGACATCAAGAACTACGCGATCGGCCTGGGCAGCGGCGTCAGCAACGCCAACCTCAATCCACTGGCCTATGACGGCAGCAGCCACACCGACACCGATGCAGTGGTGGTGACCGACCTCAACCAGCTCAACTCGGTGCTGTCCGGCACCGTGATCGGCGCACCGGTCACCGGTTCGCTGTTGGGCGAGGGCGGCACATTCGGCGCCGATGGCGGCTTCATCAAAACCATCACGGTGGACGGCACCACGTACACCTACGATCCGAGCGGCAACAGCAATCAGGGCTCGCTGAACTTCAGCGGCGGGCTCAACCACGGCACGTTCAACACCGCAGACAACACGTTGAGCATTGCCACCAACAACAGCGGTACCTTGCAGATCAATCTCGACAGCGGTGAATACGCCTACATTTCGCAGAAAACCACATCGGTGTTGATCACCGAAAACATCGCATTCACCGCCAGCGACAACGACGGCGACCTGGCCAGCGCCACCCTGACGGTCAAGGTCATACCGAACGCACCGCCAGTGGCCGTCGATGATAACGTCATCACCAACGTGCTCTCGGGCACCGTCGTGGTGCCGGGCGAACTGTTGCTGGCCAACGACACCGACCCCAATGGCGATCAACTCTCGGCGACACCGACCTCCTTCAACACCGGCTGGATAGCCAAGGGCGCGGACTTCACCGGCACCGGCGCGATCAGCTTCACCGGCACCAACAACAACCCTGCCAACCAGAGTCTGGCAGACGTGCGCAATGCCTTTGCGGCCAACACGGCGACCATGACGGCGCTGCTGGTGATCAGTGGCTATCTCGACAAAGCGAACAGCTCCAATGGCAACAATGAAGACCTCATCACGGTCAAGCTGAAACAAGGTGAGACGCTCAACCTCGATCACAACCTGGACCCCGGGCACGTCACGATGGAGTATTCGCTCAACGGTGGGGCGTTCGTCAGCATCGCCGATGGCGGCACCATCACCGCAAGCGCGGATGGCACTTACCAGATCCACATGACCAACATCACCGACCCCGGTAACGGCAATACGAATGCGGCGGAAGACTATCAGCTGACCATGACCGTCAACTACGCCGGGGCACACGACATCACCGCGGACTACCACGGCACCTACACCGCCAACGACAACCATGGCGGCAGCGACTCGGCCAACCTGACCATCAGCTATCAGGATGGCCACACCCTCACCGGCACCAGCGGGGATGACGTACTGGTAGCGGGCACGGGCAACAACATCATCAATGCCGGTGACGGCAACGATGTGCTCACTGCCGGCTCCGGCAACAACGAGATGCACGGCGGCGCCGGCAATGATTTGCTCTTCAGCGGCCCAGGCAATGACATCCTCGATGGCGGCACGGGCATCGACACGGCCAGTTACGCGCACGCCACGGCGGGCGTTACGGTCAATCTTGGCCTGCTCGGTGGGCAAAACACCCTGGGCGCGGGCACGGACACCCTGACCGGCATCGAAAATCTCACCGGGTCGAACTTCAACGACACCCTGACCGGTGACAACAACAGCAACGTGATCAACGGCGGCCTGGGCAACGACATCCTCAACGGTGGGGGCGGCGATGACTGGCTGATCGGCGGTCTGGGCAACAACACCCTGACCGGCGGGGCTGGGGCCGACACCTTCCAGTGGCTCAAGGGCAACAGTGGTCATGATTTGATCACCGACTTCACGCCTGGCACCGACAAGCTCGACCTGTCGCAACTGCTGCAAGGGGAAAAYGGCACCACGGCTTCGCTGGATGACTACCTGCATTTCACCGTCACCGGCAGCGGGCCGTCGACGGTGACCAGCATCGACGTCAGCGCCATGGCCGGCGCCGCGCCGAACCAGACCATCGACCTGGCAGGCGTCAACCTTGCCAGCCATTACGGTGTAACGCCGGGGGCGGGTGGGGTGATCGCGGGCGGGCATGACACGGCGACCATCATCAACGGCATGCTCAATGATCATTCGTTGAAGGTGGATACTGTGTGACCTGAAAGCCCACTAAAAAAACCGCCATCCCTGTGAAGGGGGGGCGGGTTTTTTGTTGCCGGGGTCAAAGGCCGATGTCCGATCAGCGGTTACAGAACCTCGATGTACCCATCATCACATCGGCTCTGGCGCCCCGATCAACCGCCCCATGGCCCCGAATACACCTAACTCCCTGATCACCTCCAGTTCCCCATGTGTCTCGACCATCTCGGCAATCAGCGGTAAGTCGATGCTATTGGTCGCGCGAAAGATCGCGTCGATGAACAGCCGTTTGTCAGGCTGCTCGTCGATGTTGCGAATGTAGGCACCATCGATTTTCAGGTACGCCAAGCCCAATTGGGTCAGGTTGCCGATCTGGCTGAAGCGCCCGCCAAAGTGTTGCAGGCCGATTCGACAACCGGTCTTGAGCAATGTACTGCTCAGGTTCTGCAGTACTTCGGGAGACGGTAGTTGGCGCTCGTCGATTTCCAGGGTCAGCAGCGGCGCCAGTTCCGGAAGGGAGTCGAGCAGGTCGAGGATTGTTCGCCATTGCACCGGGTCGCGGGGGGTGCTCCCGGACAGGCTCAGTGCCAGGGGCCTGCGGTTGAGCACCAGATCGTCCAGCGTGGCTTCGAGCATCGCCAGGTCGAACCGTGCCGACCAGCCAAGGCGCTCGATCCACGGCAGGAAATGCCCGGCGGCAATCGCCTCGCCCTGCGGGTCGAGCAGGCGTGCGAGCACTTTGTGATGCAGCATCTGGCGGGTATCGGCGCATTGCACAACGGGCTGAAAGTACAGCTGCATTTTGCCTTGAGTCAGGGCGTCGTCGATCCAGGTGCGCCAATCGTGTTGGGAGTGATTCGGCGCCGTGTCGCGGTGACTCAAGTGCACCCAGGGGCGCACGGGATGCTGTCGCGATTCAGTCAGCGCCTGATCTAGGCGCAAGAGTACGTTGCTGATCGGCTCACCGGGGCGGTAGGCGACAACGCCCAGATGGGCGACCGGCATGCAATCGCTGGCGCCGGTCAGGCGCAGGTTCTCCAGGCTGACGCTGACATCGGCGGCAAGACGCGCGGCACTTTGAGTGTCCAGACCCGGCGTCAACAGACTGAATTCGCCACCACGATTGCGTGCCGCCAGCCAGGTACGACGCTCCGGCAACTGAGTCAGGCGCTTGAGCAATTCGCCGACGGCAGTGATCAGCGCGTCAGTCCGTTGGCCGCCCAGTCGTTGGTTGAGCCCGTTCAGGTCGTTGATCCGCAACATCAGCAAATGACCATCGCGACTCTGTTCGCACACGCGTAAATGGTCGGCCAGTTGCTCGTCGAGCAGGCGCCGGTTGGCCAGGCCGGTGAGGCTGTCCAAGTAGGATTCGGCCCGCAGTTTTTCGCTGCGTGCAGCTTCTTCGGCGAACAGCGCCTTGAGCTTCTCGACCATCTGGTTCATCGCCAGCACCACCCGTTTCAGTTCCGGCGTGCGCGGCAGTTTCGGCAGGCTGAGAAACTCGCGTTTGCTGATGGCTTCAGCCTGTCGGACCATGCTGTCGAGTGGACGGAATTGCCGACGCAGCATCCATCCTCCAATCACCGCACTGAACAGCCCGCACAACAGCAACCAGATCAGGCTCCCGAGGGTGCTGTCCCAAAGCTTGGCCAGGGCGAATTGCGGATTGCTCAGCACTTCGACCCTTGCCAGTTGTTCCCAGCCGCGCATGATCAAGGCGTCGCCACCTTCCGGGCGCAGGTCCACCAGGTTGACGAACCAGTCAGGCACACCGTCGATTTTCGTCGGTGCGCCGCGTTCCACCAGGGTTTGCTGATCCTTGAGCCTGATGACGCGGATGCTGCTGAAATAGCCGCTGTCGAAAATCGCGCTGACCATCAGCTCCATCATGGCCGGGTCATCCACCTGTGCCGTCAGCGACAGCCCTAGCGCGGTGGCTGCGTCCTGGGCGTGGGCGCGCAGTTGACTGAGCGTTTGCTCGCGGGAGCTTTCCAGGCTGGCAAAAAAACTGCCGCTGAACGCCACCAACAGGAACAGGCAGATGGCCAGGAACAGCTGTTTACGCAGTGTCATACATCGCTCCTTGCCATGGTGGTTAGCCGTCGCCGATGTCGAACCCTTCGGCCTGCATTTTTTTCAACACGTCCTGCCAGCGCGACAGCTTTTTCGAGTCGCTGCTGCGCTGGCCGCCGTTCTTGCCCGGCAGGTACAGGCCTTCGGCGTTGAAGGCGTACACCGGTAGCAGGTCTTTGCGTTGGGACGCGGGGCGGATATCGCCGATCAGGTTGTCCAGTACCAGCGGGTCGGTCGAGGGGGTGCTGTAGAACGTCAGCACCATATGCGCCTGGTTCTGGCTCAGGGCCTTGACGTAGGTGATGCGCAGTTTTTCGCTGGGAATGCCGAGTCGGCGCAGGCTGAAGTATTTCGCCAGAGCGTAGTCCTCGCAATCGGCGGCGCCCTTGATCAAGGCTTCGACGGGCGTGGCCCAGTAATCGGTCTGCTGCCAGATGCGCGTGTCGTCCTGGAAGTTCAGCTGCTGATTGAAGAAGCGGTTCACCGCGTTGAGCTGCTCGCGTTCGGGCGCGCCGCGTGCGCTTTGCAGCATTTGACTCCACGCCTCGATCCGACCTCGCGCCGGTCCAAGCGGGCCGTAGCGTTTTTCGGCGGTTTGCAGAATCTGCGCAAAATCCCAGTCGGCCCGGACCCCGTTGAATACGGTCAGTAGCAAACCAGCCAGCAGCAACCAGCCGCCGAGCCGAAGTCGGAGCGCTGGCCATCCTGGACTACGCAGACTGCGGGCCATGTCTGGCTGCTCGAGTGTAGATGGGTGAAGTCTAGGTGGAGTTTTTGCCGGGGTAGGGCAGGTCGTCGGCCTGCAAAGTAAAAGATCGCAGCCGCGACCACTTGAATTTCAAGTCTTGCGTAGGGTTTTTTGTCTGAGGATGTAGATTGTCACCAGCATCGCACTGGTCAGCATGAAGCCCCGTGCCCAGGGTAGCGGCACCAGGTAGCAGGAGAACAGGATGCTCGCCCACATCAGGCCGATGGCGTAGACCTTGCCCTTGAGCGGAATACCGTTGCCATCGAGGTAATCGCGAATCCACGGGCCGAGCCGTGGATGTTCCACCAGCCATTGATAAAAGCGCGGCGAACTTCGGGCGAAGCAGGCGGCCGCCAGTAGCAGGAAAGGGGTGGTGGGCAATACCGGCAGGAAAATTCCGATCACCCCCAGCGCCACGCTCAGCCAGCCGATGGCCAGCAGCCCGTAGCGCAACATCAGGGGGCGGTTGCCTATGGGGTGGTCCATAGGCCGGATCTTAGTGGTGACGGGGCTTGAGAATCGCCGGTTTTTCGTCTGGCGCGTTGCACAGCAGGTACAGCGCGGTCAGGGCTTCCGGGATCTGCACGATCATGTCGTCCATCAGGTTGGCGTCGGCGGCAATGTCGGAGAACTCCGGTTGCTCGTCGAACAGGCCCGAACCGACCATGATCGGCAGCAGCATTTCGCTGACTTCGTCTTCGGCGGTTTCGAACCAGGCTTCTTCGCGCAGGAACACGCCCTCCATGAAACCGATGCACCAGCCGCGCAGTTCGGAATCGTCCGGGTCGTCGCCCAGGTCGAGGTCGCACGGCAGCTCGAACTCTTCGTCGGAGGCCAGTTGGCGGGCGATGTGGGCCTTGAGGCCGATCAGCGTGGCTTCGATCTCTTCACGCTGGGCTTCGCCACTGTAATGCGGCTCTTCGGCGAAGAGGGCGTCGATCCACTCACGGTCAGGAACGGTTTCGGAACAGATCGACAGCGCAGTGAGGTAGCCGTGGGCGGCCACGTAGTCCAGCGCCTCGTCATGCAGTTCATCAGCGTCGAGGAAGACTTGCAGGCGGGTTAGTTGCTCAGCGAAGGACATTAAAGGACTACCTTGGGGAATGTTCGATGCGGGAATTCTAGGCCTTCTTGAGCACTTGGGCCAGCCGCACGGCATATTTGCGCATCGATGTGTCTTATCGGCGGCACCCTTTGCCGGACGGGGCTCGGGTATACTCGCGCGTTTTGTGATGCCCTGCTGGCGTCACGGCTGAAATGTGAAGCGTCATGCAATGCGCACTTACGATTTGTCAGTGCAGCGTTGCGGGTTCTGAACCAGCCTTGCAGGGATGTTTCGGTGATTTTTGGAGTTTCTATGCTCGAACAGGCTCAACGCGTCCTCAAGGACATCTTCGGCTACGACAGTTTCCGTGGCCGCCAGGGTGCAATCATTGAGCGCGTGGCCAGCGGCGGCGATGCCCTGGTCCTGATGCCTACCGGTGGCGGCAAATCCCTGTGCTTCCAGGTCCCGGCACTGTTGCGCGAAGGCCTGGCGGTGGTGGTCTCGCCGCTGATCGCACTGATGGACGATCAGGTCGCTACCCTTGAAGAGCTGGGCGTGGCGGCCGCCGCATTGAACTCTACCCTCAGCGCCGAGCAGCAGCGCGACCTCGCTGCCCGCATCCGCCGCGGTGAAGTGAAAATGCTCTATCTGGCGCCGGAACGTCTGGTCCAGCCGCGCATGCTGTCATTTCTGCAGGGGCTGAACATCGCCCTGTTCGCCATCGACGAAGCACACTGCGTGTCGCAATGGGGGCATGACTTCCGCCCGGAATACCTGCAACTGGGCCAGTTGGCGGAAATGTTCCCCGACGTGCCGCGCATCGCCCTGACTGCCACGGCCGACAAGCGCACCCGGGAAGAAATCGTCACCCGTTTGCACCTGCAAGACGCCGAGCGCTTCCTGTCGAGCTTCGACCGGCCGAATATCTTTTATCGCATCGTGCCCAAGGAGCAGCCGCGCAAGCAGTTGCTGGCGTTCCTTGCCGAGCGCCGTAGCGATGCCGGCATCGTGTATTGCCTGTCGCGCAAGAAAGTCGAGGAAGTCGCCGCGTTTCTCAGCGAGCAAGGCTTCCCGGCGCTGCCGTACCACGCCGGCCTGCCCAACGATTTGCGCGCCTACCATCAGAAACGCTTCCTCAATGAGGAAGGCCTGATCATGGTCGCCACGGTGGCGTTCGGCATGGGCATCGACAAGCCCAACGTGCGTTTTGTCGCGCACCTCGATCTACCGAAATCCCTTGAAGCCTACTATCAGGAAACCGGTCGTGGCGGCCGTGACGGCCTGCCGGCGGATGCCTGGATGGCCTATGGCCTGCAAGACGTGGTGATGCTCAAGCAGATGCTGCAGAACTCCGAAGGCGACGAGCGTCACAAGCGCCTGGAGCAACACAAGCTTGACGCCATGCTCTCGCTCTGTGAAGAAACCCGCTGCCGCCGGCAAACGCTGCTGGCCTACTTCGACGAAGACATGCCCGAGCCTTGCGGTCATTGCGACAACTGCGTCGACGGCGTGCAGACCTGGGATGCCACCGAGCCTGCGCGTCAGGCGCTTTCGGCGATCTACCGCACCGGTCAGCGCTACGGCGTCGGACACCTGGTGGATGTGTTGCTGGGCAAGGACAACGAAAAGGTTCGCAGCTTCGGCCATCAGCACCTGTCGGTGTTCGGGGTCGGCAAGGCGAGGGCCGAAGGCGAGTGGCGCTCCCTGTTCCGCCAACTGGTGGCTCGTGGTCTGGCCGATGTTGACCATGAGGGCTATGGCGGTCTGCGTCTGAGTGACACGTGCCGGCCGCTGCTCAAGGGTGAAGTGACCCTGGAGCTGCGCCGCGATCTCAAGGCGCAAACCGTGGCGAAAAGCAGCAAGAGCCAGGCGAGCCAACTGGTCCGCGGCGAGGAGCGCGAACAGTGGGAAGCCTTGCGCGCCTTGCGGCGCAAGCTCGCCGAAGAACATGGCGTACCGCCGTACGTCATCTTTCCCGACTCGACCTTGCTGGAAATGCTGCGCAGCCAACCGACTTCGCTGGCGGAAATGGCCCGGGTCAGCGGCGTCGGTGCGCGCAAGCTGGAGCGGTATGGCGAGGCCTTCCTCGAGGTGCTCGGCGGCCAGGTCGAGGCGCCGAAAGTGGTGGCCGACGTACGTCACGAACTGATCACTCTGGCGCGGGCCGGGATGACGCCGGTACAGATCGCCGGTCAGTTGCAGTGCTCGGAAAAGAACGTCTACACCATGCTGGCCGAAGCGATCGGCAAGCAGCAGTTGTCGTTGGAGCAGGCGCTGGATCTGCCTGAGGATCTGATGGGGGAAGTCCAGGATGCCTTCCTCGACGGCGAAGGTGAGTTGCCGCCGGTTTCCGAGATCGCTGCGCTGTTCGCGGGCCGGGTACCGGAAGGGGTCTTGTACTGCGTTCGGGCTGCCTTGCAGTCGGAGTTCGAGATTTGAGACATCCGTAGTGCTGATTTAACGATTCACTACAGATCAAGCCTTGCCTCAAGACGAGGCTCATGCTTAGCTGACTAATAATTAGTTTTTATTTATTTCAGTCTAATCTTGAGTGTTTTATGCCGTTAACCGATCAACACCGCTTTGGCATGCAATTGGCCCAGATGTCCCGCGGCTGGCGTGCCGAACTGGACCGCCGGCTGGCGGGCATGGGCTTGTCCCAGGCGCGCTGGCTGGTGCTGTTGCACCTGGCGCGTTTCGATGAAGCTCCGACCCAGCGTGAGCTGGCACAAAGCGTCGGCGTCGAAGGCCCGACCCTGGCCCGTTTGCTCGACAGCCTGGAAAGCCAGGGCCTGGTGCAACGCCAAGCGGTGCTGGAAGACCGTCGGGCGAAGAAAATCGTGCTTTGCGCGCCGGCGCGTCCCCTGATCGAACAAATTGAAACCATTGCCACGCAGCTGCGTCACGAACTGTTCGAAGGCGTCGATGAGGCGGACTTGAAGGTGTGCATGCGGGTTCACGGGCATATCCTGGGCAACCTTGAAAAATCTTGAGGCATAACCGAACGCCAGGTTTTTGAGATAGCGCATTGGGCAAACTATAAGAACTACTCGGCAATATCGTGTTCGTAACGGATGTACGAACGCGTACGGGTAGTTTCTGTAGATCTCAAGGATGCTCATGCTCAAGTGTTGGCGATTGGTTTTACGCGGTTGTTTCCAGTGGTTGCTGGCCGGGGCCGCTGTCACTTATTCGACTTGGGCGCCAGCGCTGGGCCTGGGTGACATCACCCTGCATTCGGCGCTGAATCAGCCGCTGCGTGCCGATATCGCCCTGGTGGATGCGGCTGGCCTGGAGGAGAGTGAGCTGTCGGTCAGCCTGGCAGCGGCAGACGAATTCAGCCGTGCCGGGGTCGACCGGGTATTTTTCCTCAACAACCTGAAGTTCACCCCGGTCCTGCGCGGTAATCGCAGCGTGATCCAGGTGACGTCCAGCAAACCGGTCAGTGAACCCTTCCTGAATTTCCTCGTGCAGCTCAATCAGCCCAACGGTCGGTTACTGCGCGAATACACAGTACTGATCGATCCGCCGGGTACGCCAGGTGTTGTTCCCGCCGATGAGCCGGTATCCAGTTCCCCGGCGTCCGCATTCCCCAGTGTTCGACCGGTCGTGCCGTCACCCGTGGCAAAGACAAAGCCAGAATCTGACGTCCCCGTGGTTGATCCTGCTGTCGAACAACTGGCCGCCAGCGCCCTGCAAAACCACAGGTTGCAAACCACTGTCGATGAGCTCAACGCGAAGCTTCAAGGCCAGGATGAGCTGATCGCCGGCCAGAAAAAACAGCTGGCCGAGCTGCAAACCCAACTGGCGGAGCTAAAGAAGGTAAAGGCGCAACCCATAGTTTCTGACGCAGTGACGCCAGCCCCCGTCATTGCTGAAAACCCCGGGACTGGCTGGCTGCCGATTGCCGGCGTGTCGGCGCTGATGGCGTTGCTGGTGCTGGGCTGGTTTGTTCGCCACCGACGCCAGCAGCATCAGGCCACAGCTTCAGAGATGCTGTCGTCGCAGCATGAACCGTTGGTGGAGCTTTTTACCGAGCCTGTGACGTGGCCCTCCGTCAGGCAACCAGTCGCGGTGCCAGCCAACGATGAGCTTGAGCGGGTCGATAGCCATCGCTCCATCGCGGGCGCAGCTGCCGTGGCGATGGTTCCGGGTTTGGCGATATCCGGCGAGTCCGCCGCTGACGATGAGTACCGGCTCAACCTGGAGGAGCTGTCCATGGCGTCGAGTTGGGACGTGATCAGCCCAAACGAGAACAAGCAGTCGGCTGCTCTGGCCATGATCGAGCCTGCGTTCGAGTTAGAGGCGCAACCCGCTCCGCCGTCTCGGCAACCACCGGTGGGGCTATCATAGCGGCGTCGTCAAACTCTGGAGTTACGTCCCATCATGACCGTCAGCAAACCGGAAATCGTCATCACCTATTGCACGCAATGCCAATGGCTGTTGCGTGCGGCCTGGCTGGCCCAGGAACTGCTCAGCACCTTTGGTGATGACCTGGGCAAAGTCTCCCTGGTGCCGGGCACCGGCGGGGTCTTTCATATTTACTGTGACGCCGTGCAGATCTGGGAGCGCAAGGCGGACGGTGGCTTCCCTGAGGCCAAAGTGCTCAAGCAGCGGATCCGCGACCAGATCGACCCGGACCGCGACCTGGGGCACAACGACCGCACTCAGTGAGACGCGGCCTCGGCTGCAACGGCTTTCTTGCTTGTGCCACTTGAGAGCCGGCTGGACACCACAATCGCCACAATGATCAGCGCGCCCCCCAGCAACATGCGCACGGTCGGGTTTTCGTTGAACAGCAGCCAGGCGACGGTGATGCCGTAGACCGGCTCCAGGGCGAACACCACGGCGGCAGTGCGTGCCTTGATCACCGCGAGGCTGGCGACGAACAGGCTGTGGGCGACACCGGTACAGAGCACACCAAGCAGGCCGATCCACAGCCAGTCGATGGCGCGCACTTCGCTCAATTGAGGCGCCGCCACCGGCAGCAGGCACAGGGCAACCACCACGTTCTGGCATAGCGCCGCTTGTACCGGCGGGACGCGCCCGGAGCTGGCACGGTTGGTCAGTGACAGCAGGGCGAACAACAACCCGGAACCCACGGCCCACAGCAGACCGGTGGTGGCGCCGCTGGCCAAGTCAAAATCAGGCGTGACCAGCACCAGGCCGACACTCACCAGCAGCACCAGCACGATTTCATTGGCGCGAATGCGCTCGCGGAAGATCAGCCCTTCGAGGATCACGGTAAAGGCCGGGAAACTGGCGAAACCGAGTGTCGCAATCGCCACGCCAGCGACTTTCACCGCAATGAAGAAGCTCACCCAGTGCCCGGCCAGCAACAAGCCGCTGAGCAGCAGCCGACGCCAGTCCACGGCCTCGAGTTTCTGCCAGCGTGTCTGGCTGGCGAACCGTGCAAAAAATGCCAGCGCGAGTACGGCAAAGGCGGCGCGGCCGAATACGATGATCGCCGGTGACGCGGCAGCCAGTTTGCCGAACACACCGGTCAGGCCGAACATCAATGCGCCGATATGCAAGGCGCCAAGGGCGGTACGGGGAGTCATTGCAATCCTTAACGACAAACGAACAGAGGCATCATTGAAGCGCGTAATCGCCCATCAAGTCTGTCGGCAGACTATCGTCCTTTGTCGCCAGCCTCGCGCCGCAGTTTCCCGGGCGATGCCCCGAACTCGCGCAACACCGCTGCCGCAAAGGCACTCTGGGAGCTGTAGCCGACGCGGCTGGCAATCTCACCGATGGGCAGCGCCGAGTTGCGCAGCAAGCCCACCGCGATGTGCAGGCGTCGGCTGCGGATGTAGTCCATCGGCGTCTGCCCGCATTCGGCGATGAATCGAGCATGCAAACGGGCACTGGAGAGGCCGGCCACATGGGCCAGGTCTGCCACCTGCAGCGGGTACGCCGCGTACTGATCGATGTGTGCATTCAGCGCGGCATAGGGCAGGCGCCGACCGCCGACGGCGTCGGGCCTGGCGTTGTTGAGACTGGCCAGCAACAGCACCGCGCCTTGTTGTGCGATCAGCGGATCATCGACCGGACTGTTCGCCAGCCAACTGACCAATTGGCTTTGCCCGGCGTCCAGTGACAGACGGCCGGCGTTGTCGAGCAAACGTCGGCTGGACTCGGCGTGATCGCCCAACGACTGGGAGACCCATTGTTCGCTGGGCACATCCAGCACCAGGCAGCGGCTGCCATTGGGGCTGCCACACGCATGATGAGCGCCCGACGGTATCACCACGAAGCTCTGCTGCACCACCTGGCTGCCACGGCCGTCGACCTCGAAATCCAGCGCGCCCGAGAGCCCGAACACCAGTTGCGCGTGGTCGTGGCTGTGGACGATCAGGTCGTGGCTGTATTGGCGAAGCGTGAGGATCGGTCTCATCGCGGGTCTCCCGGTTCAGGGCGTCAGTCTACACCGAGCGGGCCTGCCAGCGCTGTCACAGGACTGACTTGACGCTGTCATGGACCATTAACCGGGCCGGGGCAGACTTGGCAAAACTTGCCTGAGGGTTGCCCATGACCAGCGCCGAGCTCGCCAAACCCACCCGTAAGCAACGCGTACGGACTTTATGGATTTCCGACGTGCATTTGGGCACCCGGGATTGCCAGGCTGAACACCTGTCGCAGTTTCTCAAGAGCTACCACTCGGACAGAATCTACCTGGTCGGCGACATCATCGATGGCTGGAAACTGCGCGGTGGCATGTACTGGCCGCAAGCGCACACCAACGTGATCCGCCGTCTGTTGACCATGAGCAAGCGTGGCACCGAGGTGATCTACGTCACCGGCAACCACGACGAATTCCTGCGCCGCTATTCGAAGCTGATTCTGGGCAATATCCAGTTGGTGGACGAAGCCGTGCACGTCACCGCCGACGGCCGGCATCTGCTGGTGATTCACGGCGACCAGTTCGATGTGATCACCCGTTACCATCGCTGGCTGGCGTTTCTCGGTGACTCGGCCTACGAATTCACCCTGACCCTCAACCGCTGGCTCAATCATTGGCGCGCGCGATATGGCTACGGCTACTGGTCGCTGTCGGCCTACCTCAAGCACAAGGTGAAAACCGCGGTCAGCTTCATCAGCGACTTCGAAGAAGCCATCGCCCATGAATGCGTCAAACGCGAGTTGCACGGCGTGGTGTGCGGGCATATTCACCATGCCGAGATTCGCAAGGTCGGCGAGGTGGACTACCTCAATTGCGGCGACTGGGTGGAATCGTGCACGGCGCTGATCGAGCATTGGGATGGTTCGATCGAGTTGTACCGGTTGGCGGATGCCCAGGCGCGTGAGGCGCAGTTGAAGGCGGCCAGGGTGGCGGAGTTGGCCCAATAATTACTATGCCCGTGCGGACCTCATCGCGAGCAGGCTCGCTCCTACAGTAGACTTGTAGTGAACACAGAATCTGTGGACGCCGCAAAACCTGTAGGAGCGAGCCTGCTCGCGATGGACCGCGAAGCGGTCCCGCTGGATCTGTCAGGCTGGCGATTGCTCTTCCATCGCCGCCTTGTAAATCGAGTTCCTGGGGTGCGCAAACAACCGCTCCATCATCGGCTCGAAAAAGCTCAGCGGCAGCGTGTGATACGCCGGGTCAAACGCCGCCGCATCGTATTTGGCGCAGAATTCGACGGTCGTCTGGTACTGCGGATGGTCCTGGAATTGTTCACGCAGATGCCGATCCATGCCCAGGTGATGGAAGAAGTAGTAGCCCTGGAAAATCCCGTGCTTTTCCACCATCCACAAGTTTTCGGCGCTGACGAACGGCTTGAGGATCGCCGCCGCGATGTCCGGGTGGTTGTAGGAGCCCAGGGTGTCGCCGATATCGTGGAGCAGGGCGCAGACCACGTACTCTTCGTCGCGGCCATCGCGCCAGGCGCGGGTGGCGGTTTGCAGGGAGTGGGTCAGGCGATCCACCGGGAACCCGCCAAAATCCCCCTCCAGCAACTTCAGGTGCGCCACAATCCGTGCAGGCAATTGTCGCGCGTAGGCACTGAAGTCCGCGGCGATGATCGCCCAGTCTTCCTGCGTACCGTCCTTCATGTGGGTGAAACGGGCATTGGCATTCATAGGCAACTCTCTTGTGACGGATGTCAGCTAGAACGGAACGCGCCCCAGAACCATGTCCCGGTACATGACAAAATCGCCGAGCAGGCTATAGAAAGGGTGTTGGAACGTTGCCGGGCGGTTCTTCTCGAAGAAGAAATGCCCGACCCAGGCAAAGCTGTAACCTGCCAGTGGCAGGGCCCACAACAGCATCCATGCTCCGCGACCAATGGTCAGCGTCAGAATCAAGATAACCAGCGTTGTGCCGATAAAGTGTAAACGGCGGCAGGTACTGTTGCTGTGCTCACTGAGGTAGTAAGGATAGAACTCAGCGAAGCTGTTGAACCGTTTGACGTTTTCCACGACAGCGATCTCTGTGGTTATTGTTCTTGCTGCAAGTTGTTCTGCGGGTAGCTTAATTGAGTCTAGAGTGATCAATGGCATCAGCCACTGACAATAGGCGCCACTTTAGTATCCTTCGGTCAATAGCCGTAGCATGCGGCCACCATGTAAGAAAACGTTATGAGCGAACGAACGACTTCTGCAAGCTGGGCGATGGGGATTGTCAAAGCGCTGGAGATGGACGGCCTGGATTGCCGGGCTCTGTTCAAGCAACTGGGGCTCGACTACGCGGCACTGGATGATCCGGACGCACGCTTCCCGCAAGATTCCATGACACGGCTGTGGCAGCGCGCGGTCGAGCTGTCCGGCAACCCGGCCATCGGCCTGAACATGGGCAAAGTGGTGCGACCGGCGCAGTTTCATGTGACGGGTTACGCCTTGATGTCCAGTCAGACCCTGGCCGAAGGCTTTCAGCGTCTGGTGCGCTATCAGCGGATCATCGCCGAAAGTGCCGACCTGAGTTTCAAGCTGCTGGAAGAAGGCTACGCGTTGATTCTGACGGTACATGGCGACCATCTGCCGCCGACCCGGCAAAGCGCCGAAGCTTCACTTGCCTGTGCCTTGGCGCTGTGCGGGTGGTTGACCGGGCGTACGTTGCAGCCACGCAAAGTGTTGTTGCAAGGCGCCGAGCCGGTCAACCTTGAACCCTATAAACAAGCCTTCCATGCACCGCTGCTGTTCAACGCGCCTTACGATGCGCTGATTTTCGAGCGTTCGGACATGGAAGCGCCACTGCCGACGGCCAACGAGGCGATGGCGTTGCTGCATGACCGCTTTGCCGGCGAGTACCTGGCGCGCTTTTCCGAAAGCCGGGTGACCCACCAGGCGCGGCAGGTGTTGTGTCGCCTGTTGCCCCAGGGCGAGCCCAAGCGCGACACCGTGGCGCAGACGCTGCATTTGTCCCAGCGCACCTTGCAACGGCGTTTGCAAGAAGAGGGCACGAGTTTTCAAGTGCTGCTGGACGATACCCGGCGTGAACTGGCCGAGCAGTACCTGGCGCAACCAACCATGACCTTGCTTGAGATCGCCTACTTGCTGGGTTTTGCCGATCCGAGCAACTTCTTCCGTGCTTTCCGCCGCTGGTTCGACGCCACACCCGGCGAGTACCGGATGCAGCTGATGCAATCATCTGAAGCGGTCAATGACGCCAAAATGCCGGAATACACAGCACAAACACCGTAATGATCTCCAGTCGGCCCAGCAGCATGCCGAACGACAGAATCCACTTGGCGGCATCCGGCAGGGTGGCGAAATTGCCCGCCGGGCCGATGGTTTCGCCGAGCCCCGGGCCGACACCGGACACGGTACTGGCCGCGCCGGTGAGGGCGGTCATCCAGTCCACGCCGAGCAGCGACAGCAGCAGCGCAATCACGCAGATGGTGATCGCAAAGAAGAACGAAAAGGTCAGGATCGAGCGCACGATTTCTTCGTCGAGGCGGTGACCGTTGTACTTCTGCTTGATCACCGCGCGCGGGTGAATCAGTTGATTAAGGTTGGCCTTGAGCAGGATGTAAGCCACCTGGAAGCGGAAAATCTTGATGCCGCCCGCGGTCGAGCCGGAGCAACCGCCGACAAACCCCAGATAGAAGAACAGCATCAGCGAGAAATTGCCCCACAAGCTGTAGTCCCCCAGTGCGAAACCGGTCGTCGTCACCACCGACGTCACGTTCAGTGCCACATGTCGCAGTGCCTCCAGCCAATGCAGCTGGGTAGTCCACCAATACCAGGTGCCGAGCACCAGCCAGGTTACCAGCAGCATGCCGAGCAGGCCTTGAACCTGTTCATCCTTGATCAGCGCCCGACGGTTACCACGCAACGTGGCGACATACAGGGTGAACGGCAGGGCACCGAGAATCATGATGACGATCGCGACCCAATGCACCGCTGGCTCCGGCCACTTGGCCAAAGACTGGTCGGAGGTGGAGAAGCCGCCGGTGGAAATCGCCGACATCGCGTGGTTGACTGCATCGAACGGGCTCATTCCGGCCCACCAGAACGCCAGGCTGCCGACAATGGTAATGCCGACGTAGGCCGCCACGATCAGCCGCGCCACCATGTGCGAGCGGGGCATGACTTTTTCCGAGCGGTCCGACGACTCGGTCTGGAACAGCCGCATGCCACCGATGCGCAGCAGCGGCAGAATCGCCACCGCCATGCCGATGAAACCGATGCCACCGAGCCAGTGCAGCAGGGAACGCCACATCAGGATGCCGGGGGACATGGTGTCCAGGCCGCTGAGTACGGTTGCGCCAGTGGCGGTGATGCCGGACATGCTTTCGAAGAAAGAGTCGGTGTAGCTGATGTGCTGGGTCAGCAGGAACGGCAGCGCGGCGAAGATGCACACCACCAGCCAACTGCTGACGGTCAGCAGGTACATGTCCCGGGGGCGCAGGTGAATGTGTTCGGGGCGCCCCGGAATCACCAGTGCCAGACCGGCGACAAAGGTGATCATGCTGGCCCAGAGGAACGACGGCAGATCGCTGGTGCGGTCGAAAATGACCAGCGTGGCCATGGGCACGACCATGGAGATAGCCAGCGTGATCAGGAAGATGCCGATGATGAAACCAATGATCCGTAAGGTCGGCAACGCCATGAGGTCCGCTCGGCTGATAGTGGAAAGGGCGCCATTCTACCCGCGAGGCAGGGCATGTAAACCGGCACTGCTGCGGCAGTTACCGCTAGAATAGCCGCACAAATTTTTCAGGAGGTGGCCGATGCAGGCTCTCGACGCTTTGCTCAACCGTGTTTCCGTTCCACGACTGATTGACCCTGCACCCACTGCGGAGCAGCGCGAGGTGCTGTTTGGCGCCGCCATGCGCGCCCCGGATCACGGTCACTTGCAGCCTTGGCGTTTCCTGACGGTGGAAGGCGCGGCGCGCGAGCAAATGGGCGAGTTGCTGGCCGAAGCGGCGAAGCTTTCGGACAGCGAAGTCAGCGAAGCGGCCATTGACAAGGCGCGCAATGGTCCACTGCGGGCACCGCTGGTGGTTGTAGTGATTGCTCGCGTGCAGGATCACGTCAAATATCCGAAGTCCGAGCAGTTGCTGGCGGCGGGCTGTGCGGCCCACGGGATTTTGCTGGCAGCGTATGCGCAGGGCATTGGTGCGGTGTGGCGTACCGGTGACCTGGCTTACTCACCGCATGTGGCCAAGGGTTTGGGCTTGACGGAAGGGGAAGAGGTGATTGCCTTTCTGTATCTGGGCACACCGCAGAAAGAACCGCGGGTGGCGGAGAAAGTCGATCTCGCCGAATTCGTCAGCGCCTGGCCGGGTAAAGCCTGACACTTCAAAACCTGTGGGAGCGAGCTTGCTCGCGAAGGCGGACTTTCTGCCCCATTGATGTTGGATGTGCCTACGCCATCGCGAGCAAGCTCGCTCCCACAGTAGATCTGTGTCATTCAGATAATTGGGGGATAACCTCAGGGTTGTACGACAGCCCCCGGCACTAACGGCAATTCCAGGCTGGCGATGAACCCGCCTTCCGGGTGATTGGCCAATACCAGGTTGCCGCCATGTCGCTCCGCTGCTCGCCGGGCAATGGCCAGGCCCAGGCCATGTCCGGCCGCAGTCTGCCCCGGCGCCCGATAGAACGGCTCACCGAGCTGGCTCAGGTATTCGGCACTGACTCCCGGCCCGTGATCGCGCACGCTCACGACGATCCGCTCACCCTGACGCAGCGCCTGCATTTCGATCGGCAGGCCGCCCACCGGATTGAAGCGCTGGGCATTGCGCAGCAAGTTGTCAACGGCCCGTTCGATCATGGTCGGCCAGCCCTTCAGATTCAGTTGCGCCTCGGCTTCGAGGTGGACGAGCTGCTCGGGTGAACCGAGTTGCGCGTCCTTTTGCAGTGTATTGAGCAAGGCGTTCAAATCCACCTCTTCGGCACTGGCGTTATCGGAGTCGACCCGCGCAAGTACCAGGAT
Organism: Pseudomonas sp. P1_F7; assembly: GCF_056405655.1. Taxonomy (NCBI): domain Bacteria; kingdom Pseudomonadati; phylum Pseudomonadota; class Gammaproteobacteria; order Pseudomonadales; family Pseudomonadaceae; genus Pseudomonas; species Pseudomonas sp. P1_F7. Next base: position 211,524 of record NZ_JBFUBR010000006.1, on the reverse strand, counting down.
TTCGCTGATCAGCGCCTCAAGTCGGTCGCACTCACGGGTCAGGCGCGGCCAGAGCTGTTCCCGTTCTTGCGGGGTGGCCCGTTCGGCAAGCGCCAGTGCGATACGCAGGCGGGCGAGGGGCGAGCGCAGTTCGTGGGACACATCCCGCAGCAGTTGCCGCTGACTGCCAATCAGGCTTTGCAGGCGTGCGCCCATGCGGTTGAAGTCGTTGGCCAGCACGCCGAACTCATCGCGGCGGTTGGCCAGTTTCACCAGGCTGTTTTGTTGATAGGTGGTTTGGCCAAGGTCATGCACCGCGCCACGCAGACGACTGAGCGGGCGAGTGATGGAAAAGGTCACCAGCAGGCTGAACAGGGTCAGCACCACCAGGGCGATCCCCAGCGCACTCAGCGGCCAGAGCAGACTCTCGCGGTGCCAGGCGTCCAGTTCCGGGTGCGGAATGCGGTAGATGAACAGGTAGGTGTCACCGGTTTTTTCGCTGGTGAACTCATCGGTCAGACGCCGCCATGGCAGGCGCCGGTCCTCATTGTTCTGTCGCGCCTCAAAGGCCGCGGCACGTTTGGGAAAGGTGCCGCGCACCACCGGATCGCCGCTTTCGTTAAGCACCTGAACGTCGATGTGATATTGGCGTTTGCGTTGCTGGAGAATGTCCTGGGCGGCGTCTTCGCCCTGACTTTCGTAGGTTTGCGTCCACTGTTCGGCCAGCGTGTTGAGGCCCGGGTGACGGCTGAGAATCCAGGCGTCCTGGTTGAGCATGTGCCCGAGCAGGATGGAAAGCCCTGCAACCAGAGCGATGGCCAGCCAGAAGCTGGCCAGGATGCGCCAGAACAATGAACGCACAGGAAATCCTCAAGCAAACGCAACTAATGTGGGAGCGAGCTTGCTCGCGATTGCGTCGGCACATTCAACATCAATGTGTCTGAAAGAACGCCATCGCGAGCAAGCTCGCTCCCACAGTGATTGGTGTGGTGTCAGACACCAACGGTGTTTAGCCGTCGGGTCCCGGGTTAGCGCATTATTGCGCTTTTTGCGGTTGTTGCGCTTTCCAGGCTTTGAACTCGGCCCACTCGGCGCGACGTTCAGCCTGTTTTTTCTGGATCTCGTCGAATTTCTTCTGTTGATCCGGTTTCAGCAAGGCGCGCACGTCCGCTTCAGCTTTCTTGTGGTTAGCGGCCATCTCGTCCTTCATGGCTTTCTGGTCGGCTGGCGAGAGTTTCTCCAGGTACTTCTCGACCAGTTGCTTACGCTCGTGCATCTGCTCGCCCATGATCTTGCGGATCTGCTCGCGCTGTTCGCGGCTCAGGTCCAGTTCACTGTACGGGCCTTTGCCGTGCATGCCGTGCATCTGACCGCCGTGGCGCGAACCGTCCATCGGCCCATCCATGGGGCCGGTGCCTTCAGGCATGGCCATGGCAACGGTCGGCAGGGCAGCAGCGAACATCAGAGCGATAAGAGTCTTGCGCATGGTGTATCTCCTTGTCTCGTTCCCGGTACGTTCCGGATGAGTACAGATTACGCAGATCAAGGTCAGCGGCGGTCAGCGGAGGGTAAAGCTTTGGTAAACATGATTTTCGGCTGACCTGACAAACCCTACGGGGTTCAGAGGCTGTAGTAGTAACCGCGGCTGCGCAGGGCAACGATGCGCGGTCGGCCATCGGGGTGTGGGCCGATCTTCTTGCGCAGGTTGCTGACGTGCATGTCCAGGCTGCGGTCGTACAGGGTCAGCTTGCGGCCGAGGGCGATCTGCGCCAGTTCCTGTTTGTCGAGGGGCTCGCCGGGTTGCTTGAGCAGGGCTTCCAGCAGACGGCTTTCGGAGACGGTGAGGGTGAATTCCTGTTCGTCGATGCTGACCACCCCGCGCACCGGGCTGAAACACAGGTCGCCCAGTTCCATCTGGCTGGATACCGCTGCCGGGTGGCTACGACGCAAGACCGCGCGCAGGCGGGCGGTCAGTTCCCGTGGATCGCAGGGTTTGGCCAGGTAATCGTCGGCCCCGAGTTCCAGGCCGAGGATACGGTCCAGGGGCTCGCCCCGGGCCGAGAGCATCAGCACCGGCAGATCCGGGTGATCGCTGCGCAACTGCTTGAGCAGTTCCAGGCCGCTGCCATCGGGCAACATCACATCCAGCACCACGGCCGCCGGGGCGGTTTCGGCCAGCGCACGGCGTGCGCTCTGGCCGTCGTGACAGGCGCGTACCTGAAACCCTTCCTGGCTCAGCCAACTGCTCAGGAGCTCACACAGCTCCTGGTCATCATCAATAAGTAACAGCTCGCTCATGACTCACTCAATTTAGCCATTGTCGACGTTTTCGACTTGCTCCACTGGCGAAGATACCGCAGAGCAGAGCCAATAGCGCTACCCCGGCGCCAATGACAAACCATTGTTGCTGGTCGGTCAGCAGGCGCGGCAGCGGACTGCTGGCCTGGGCTTCCTTGAGTTGCAGCTTCAAGCGCTGGTTCTCCTGGCGCAACCGGGCCAGCAGCGGGCTTTCGCGTTCGCCATCGGCAGTTTGCAATTGTTTGTTCAGTTCTTCCCGTTGCCGCTCGCTTTCTTTCAAACGCTGCTGCAAATCGGTGATCTGGCTGCCGGCGCTCAAGGACAGAGGCGTCGAATTACCGCCCTCGACACTTTCCTCACCGTGGGCGGGCGCCCCGATCGACAACGTGACCAACATCAGACACAACGGACCCTTGCGCATCACGACTCCTGATTCCAATACGAGTATTGGGCAGTTTGTCGGCCGGCAAACGAGAACAATGAGCGATTGAGAACGCGATGAACCGATATGGTTCACCGCGTGGGGACAAGTTATGGCAGGACTTGCTTGAACGGCTTGACCAGAACGTTGGCGTAGACGCCTGCGGCAATGTACGGATCGGCGTCGGCCCAGGCCTGGGCGGCGCTCAGGGAGTCGAATTCGGCGACGATCAGGCTGCCGGTGAAGCCCGCCGCGCCCGGATCATTGCTGTCGACCGCCGGATTTGGGCCGGCCAGAACGATGCGGCCTTCGCCCTTGAGCACTTGCAGGCGCTCGAGGTGCGCAGGCCGTGCGGCCAGGCGGGCTTCCAGGGAATTGGCGACGTCTGTGGCAATGATTGCGTAAAGCATGTCAGTCCTCGGTTTTTGGCGTAGTGGTATCGGCATCGTGCAGATGGCGGGACAGGTAGATGCCCTGGCCGACCAGGAACAGCAAAGTCATGCCCAGGCTGCCGAAGACCTTGAAGTCGACCCAGTAGCTCTGGAAGGTGAACGCGACAAACAGGTTGGCGGCACCGCAAAACAGGAAGAAGGCGATCCAGGCAATGTTCAGGCGCGTCCAGACCGGTTCCGGCAAGGTCAGCGCGTGGCCCATGATGCGCTTGATCAGCAGGCTGTCACCGACGAAGTGGCTGCCAATGAACGCGAGGGCGAACAGCCAGTTGACCACCGGGGCTTTCCACTTCAGGAACGTCTCGCTGTGGAACGCCAGGGTCAGGCTGCCGAAGACCAGGCAGGCGATCAGGGTCAGCCACTGGCTCTTCTCCAGCTTGCGCTGCTTGATGAACAGTGTGCCGTAGACCACCAGGGAACTGACGATCAGCATCGCGGTGGCGCTGTAAATACCGCCTACAGTGATCTCATGACCGTCGATGTCGACGACCCGTGGATCGATTTTGAAGACGATGAAAAACAGCAGGAGCGGGATGAAATCGATGAATTGTTTCACAGTGGCAGCCAGAAGCAGGATGTGGCGGCATAATAACAAACATATGGGCGCGCGATAGCGCCAGCTGATTTGAGGTTACAAAGCCCTGTGAATGTTGATTTGCACTGCCATAGCACGGCCTCCGATGGCGCCCTGGCGCCTGCGGTTCTGGTGGCGCGGGCGTTCGAGAAAGGCGTGCGAGTCCTGGCCTTGACCGATCACGACACCCTCGAGGGCCTCGACGAGGCCCGGCACGCGGCTACCGCGCTGGGGATGCAACTGGTCAACGGCGTCGAATTGTCCTGCACCTGGGGCGGCGCGACCATTCATGTCCTGGGCTACGGATTTGACGTGAATGCCGCGCCGTTGGTCGAGGCCATCGCCAGATTGCATGATGGCCGCTGGCTACGCTCCGAGGAAATCAGCCGCAAACTGGCGCTCAAAGGCATGCCGGGGGCGCTGGATGGCGCTCGGGAGATCCAGCAGGAGCTGGGCGACAGCGGTAACGCGCCGGCCCGCCCGCATTTCGCCGACTGGATGGTGCGTGAAGGTTTCGTCAAGGACCGCGCCGAGGCGTTCCGCAAATGGCTGGGCGCCGGCAAGCTGGGCGACGTCAAGCAACACTGGCCGACCCTGGAAGAAACCGTCGAAACCCTGCGCGCAGCCAAGGCCTGGGTCAGCCTGGCACATCCCTGGCACTACGAATTCACCCGAAGCAAGCGTCGTCGGCTGATTGCCGACTATATTCATGCAGGGGGCCACGCCATCGAAGTGGTCAATGGTTACCAGCCTGCCGAGCAAGTGGGCAGTCTGGCCATTCTCGCTCGCGAATTCGGTCTGCTGGTCAGTGCCGGCAGTGATTTTCATGGCCCTGGAGGCTGGTCGGAGATCGGTGAATACCGGCCACTCCCGGAGGATCTGCCGCCGCTATGGTGTCGATTCAAACATGACCCAGTTATTGCCGCCGTCTGAACAGGTAGAGAATGTGAGTCAATTTTTCCAGATTCATCCGGAAAACCCGCAAGCGCGCCTGATCAAACAGGCAGTCGAAATCATCCGCAAGGGCGGGGTGGTGATTTATCCCACAGACTCTTCCTACGCCATTGGTTGCCAGATCGGCGACAAAGTGGCTGTGGAGCGCGTGCGACGTTTGCGCGGGCTGGATGAAAAGCACAATTTCGCGCTGATTTGCTGCGACCTGTCGCAACTGGGGCTGTTTGCCAAGATCGACACCGGCACTTTCCGCTTGCTCAAGGCCCACTTGCCGGGGCCGTACACCTTCATTCTCAACGCCACCCGCGAAGTGCCGCGACTGTTGCTGCACCCGAAAAAACGCACCATCGGTCTGCGGGTGCCAAGCCATCCGATTGCCCTGGCACTGTTGGAGCAGCTTGGCGAGCCATTGATGAGCGTGAGTCTGATCATGCCCGGTGAAACCGACCCGATGTATGACCCCTATGAAATGCGCCAACTGCTCGAACACCAGGTCGATCTGATCATCGACGGTGGTTTCGGCGGGATCAAGGCGTCCACCGTGATCAACCTCGCCGACGGCGAGCCGGAAGTCATTCGCGTTGGTTGCGGCGACCCTGCGCCGTTCATGGTCGAGGCCTAGATGTCCGCAGTAGAGCCCGTCGACAGTCAGGCCGGAGCCCAGCAGGAACTGCCCTTCGCCATGGTCTATGGCCAGGCGGTCATGGAAATGCCGCTGGACCTGTACATCCCGCCGGACGCCCTTGAAGTCTTCCTCGAAGCCTTCGAAGGGCCCCTCGACCTGCTGCTGTACCTGATCCGCAAACAGAACATCAACATCCTCGACATCCCCGTAGCGGAGATCACTCGCCAGTACATGGGCTACGTCGAGTTGATGCAGTCGGTGCGCCTGGAGCTGGCCGCCGAGTACCTGGTGATGGCCGCGATGCTGGCCGAGATCAAGTCGCGGATGCTGCTGCCACGGGCTGAAACCGTCGAAGACGAAGAGGAAGACCCGCGCGCCGAACTGATCCGCCGTTTGCAGGAGTACGAGCGTTTCAAGGCCGCCGCCGAAGGCATCGATGGCCTGAGCCGTGTCGGTCGCGACGTGGTGGTGCCCAAGCTCGACGCCCCCGAGGCCCGGGCACGCAAGCTGTTGCCGGATGTGCGCTTGTCAGAGCTGCTGTTGTCCATGGCCGAGGTGTTACGCCGTGGCGACATGTTCGAAAGCCATCAGGTCAGCCGCGAGGCGCTGTCGACCCGCGAGCGCATGAGCGATGTGCTGGAACGGCTCAAGGGCGGCGGTTTCGTGCCGTTTGTCGAGCTGTTCACCGCTGAAGAAGGGCGCCTGGGGGTGGTGGTGACCTTCATGGCGATCCTTGAATTGGTCAAGGAATCCCTGGTCGAGCTGGTGCAGAATGAGCCATTTGCCGCGATCCACGTGCGAGCCCGAGCCGAATAACGAGTCGAAACATGAACCTGACTGAACCCCGTGATCTGGCACCCTTGCTTGAAGCCTTTCTGTTGGCCTCGGGAAAACCGCAATCCCTGGAAAGCCTGTTCGAACTCTTCGAGGAAGGCGAGCGCCCGGAACCGCCGGTCTTCAAGAAGGCCCTGACGATTCTCGCGAAGTCCTGCGATGGCCGTGCGTTTGAACTCAAGGAAGTGGCCTCGGGGTATCGCCTGCAAATTCGCGAGAAATTTGCGCCGTGGGTTGGGCGTCTGTGGGAAGAGCGCCCGCAGCGTTACTCCCGGGCCATGTTGGAAACCATGGCGCTGATTGCCTATCGCCAGCCGATCACCCGCGGCGAAATCGAAGACGTGCGGGGCGTGGCGGTCAACAGCAATATCGTCAAGACCTTGATGGAGCGCGAGTGGATCCGCATCGTCGGTTACCGCGACGTGCCCGGTAAACCGGCGATGTTCGCCACCACCAAGGCGTTCCTCGATCACTTCAACCTGAAAAACCTCGACGACCTCCCGCCGCTGGCGGAACTGCGCGAGCTGGAACCGGATCCGGTGCTCGACTTCGACGACGCCCCCGTCCCCGCCGGGTTGCAAGAGCAGGCCGATGCCAGCGCCGAGCCGGAAGAGCCGAAAGAAGAAACCAGTTTTCACACGCTGCTGCTGGAACTGGACAGCATGGAGGAGGGGCTCAAGACCGACTTCGACGACTTGTTGCGTGATGGTGCGTCGCCTGAGTTCGATTCGGAACAGTCGGTTATCGAGCCAGAAGTTGAAGCGGCACAGCCCGAGCCTGAACCGGAAGGCGAGCCTGAGCCGGAAATTGAACCGGAGCAGGACGACGACATCCTCGGCGTTGCCGAAGCCCGGGAAAAACTTTTGGCTGCTGTAGCTGCGCTCGAACAGACGAAACCCGAGCCCGAACTGTCGGACGAAGAAGCCGAAGCCCAGGCCCTGGCCGAAGCCATCGAAGCGGAACGCCGCGAACTTGAAGATTGACACGTACCCTGTGGGAGCGAGCTTGCTCGCGATGACGGCAGTACATTCAATATCAAGGTGACTTATCCATCGCTATCGCGAGCAAGCTCGCTCCCACAGGGTTTTGTGCTCGCCGGAAGACTGCGGACCACCGGTCGGCGGAAAAACAAATAACCTTGCTTTGATCAGCTAGTCTCTGATGCGCAAACGCCCTCATGCGCGTATGATTCGCGACCCTTCGGCGATCCCTTCGCCCAAGTACCCAGTTTTCAGACCACACCGGGAGGTGCCCAGATGAGTATCAAAGACCAGCAAGACGACCAGCCAATCGGCCCAGCAGGCGAAAAACTGCAAAAAGTCCTCGCCCGTATCGGCGTCGGCTCGCGCCGTGACGTGGAAGCCTGGATCAGCCACGGCCGCATCAAGGTCAACGGCAAAGACGCCACCCTTGGCCAGCGCGTCGACATGCACGACGCCATCACCATCGATGGCAAGGTGATCAAGCGTGAAGAGGCCGCCGAGTCGGTGCGCCGCGTGATCATGTACAACAAGCCGGACGGCGAGATCTGCACCCGTGTCGACCCGGAAGGTCGCCCAACGGTGTTCGACAAGATGCCGCGCCCTAAAGAGGGACGCTGGATCAACATCGGTCGTCTGGACATCAACACCACCGGTCTGCTGATGTTCACCACCGACGGTGAGCTGGCCAACCGCCTGATGCACCCTTCCTACGAAATGGACCGTGAATACGCGGTGCGTGTGCGTGGCGAAGTCGATGACGAGATGATCGAGCGTCTGAAGGCTGGCGTTGTCCTTGAAGATGGCCCGGCCAAGTTCACCGACATCAAGCAGGCGCCAGGTGGCGAAGGTTTCAACCACTGGTACCACTGCGTGGTGATGGAAGGTCGTAACCGCGAAGTACGTCGTCTGTGGGAATCCCAGGGTCTGGTGGTCAGCCGTCTGAAGCGCGTGCGTTTCGGTCCGGTGTTCCTCAATTCCGACCTGCCGATGGGTCGCTGGCGCGAAATGAGCCAGTACGAAGTCGACATTCTGAGTGCCGAGGTCGGCCTGACGCCGGTCGCGATGCCGCAGATGAATGCCAAGAGTAAAGACAAGCTTGACCGGATGCAGCGCAAGTCTTCGCGTCCGATGGCCAAGACCGAGCGCGTGCGTACCCTGCGTCCGGCCACTGGCGCAGCCGCCGCACCTGCCGCACCTCGTGCCAGCCGCGAGCCGCAGATCGAAGGCGAGCGTCCAGGGCGCAAGCCTGCTGCCCGTCAGGACGGCGAGCGCGGTCCGCGCACACCTCGTCCGGCCAACGGCCGTACTGAGCGTGGCGAAGGTCGTGGTACGCCGGTAGCCGATCGCCCGGCCGATACCAAGCGCCCGGCCAAGCCTGCACCGAAGCGTCCGGGGATCAAACTGGTCGACGGCGATACGCCATCGGGCAAGCGCCGTGGTGCACCGGCCGGTTCCGGCCAGCGTCCGGGCTTTGGTCGTCGTAAGCCGGAGTAAGGCAGCGGTAAGTTTCGAGCTGCAAGTAAAAACGTCAGCCTTCGGGTTGGCGTTTTTTTTGGTCTGGCTTTAATTCTATGTTGTTTTTGAGGCCGCCATCGCGAGCAAGCTCGCTCCCACATTTTGATCGCGATTCTCCGAGCAAACTCATCTCCCTGTGGGAGCGAGCTTGCTCGCGATGGCGTCAGTCGCCGCACCGAGAGCTTCCATGTGGAAACACTGATTTACGACATGTAAAGAAAACCTGACAAAATCCACCGATTAACCCCGTGGATTCGCCACTTCCTGGATGCCGTAAGAAAACGCTTACGCATCAGCGCCTTCCTTCCTCATTCAAACCCTCTAGCCCGCTTGTTTCAACACTCCATGCAGGGTGTTATGCGCGCCATGCCTGTCGTGCAGGTGCATAACAAAAAGGAGGCGCAATGAACGCCGTATTCCATCTCCATCTCTCTGCGAGAGGCGGTTTTCCTGCCTTTCCCGTCGATGATCCGCAAGGATCTGACCCAATTTTTGCAGCCGCCCGAGCCTCTCGGGGCGGACACAGGCAATCCCGGCCATAGACACGCTTGTCCAGCGGGTCTGGCAGCAGGGGGTTACGGGTGTACAATGCGCCGCGTTTTACCTGTGACCTCCTGCGCATCTGCGCAAACCTCAAGGCTATCCGCCTTGTTCACTCCGTCGCGTCACGAGCGTGTCGGGTTCGATTTCGTCACAGATAAAAACAAACAGGTGACGCATGACCGTTGTAATTACGCTGAACTCCTGGTGCCTGCGCTGGGGTTTGATCGGTGCCGCTTAACGCCTTTCTTGAGCAGCAACGTCTACTGAACATCATCAAACCTTGCGTGAGACCCTTTTCATGAGTGGACAAAACCCGCAATCAGGCGAGCTGAAACGCGGCCTGAAAAATCGCCACATTCAACTGATCGCCCTCGGTGGCGCGATCGGAACCGGCTTGTTCCTCGGCTCGGCCGGGGTACTGAAATCCGCCGGCCCGTCAATGATCCTCGGCTACGCCATCTGCGGCTTCATCGCCTTCATGATCATGCGCCAACTGGGCGAAATGATTGTCGAAGATCCGGTGGCCGGCTCCTTCAGCCATTTTGCGCACAAGTACTGGGGCGGCTTTGCCGGCTTCCTGTCGGGCTGGAACTGCTGGATTCTGTACATTCTGGTGGGCATGTCGGAGCTGACCGCAGTCGGCAAATACATCCACTACTGGGCACCGGACATCCCGACCTGGGTCTCCGCAGCTGCCTTCTTCGTGCTGATCAACGCCATCAACCTGGCCAACGTCAAAGTGTTCGGCGAGGCCGAGTTCTGGTTCGCGATCATCAAGGTCGTGGCGATCGTCGGCATGATTGCTCTGGGTAGCTACCTGCTGGTCAGCGGCAATGGCGGCCCGCAAGCAGCGGTCAGCAACCTGTGGTCCCACGGTGGCTTCTTCCCGAACGGCGTCAGCGGCCTGGTGATGGCCATGGCTTTCATCATGTTTTCCTTCGGTGGTCTGGAAATGCTCGGTTTCACCGCTGCCGAAGCCGACAAACCGAAAACCGTGATCCCGAAAGCTATCAACCAGGTGATCTACCGGATCCTGATTTTCTACATCGGCGCCCTGGTCATCCTGCTGTCGTTGACCCCATGGGACAGCTTGCTGACCACCCTGAACGCCTCCGGTGATTCCTACAGCGGCAGCCCGTTCGTGCAAGTGTTCTCGATGCTGGGCAGCAACACCGCTGCGCACATCCTCAACTTCGTGGTCCTGACCGCGGCGTTGTCGGTGTACAACAGCGGCACCTACTGCAACAGCCGCATGCTGCTGGGCATGGCCGAGCAGGGTGACGCGCCGAAGGGTCTGGCGAAAATCGACAAGCGCGGCGTGCCAGTGCGTTCGATCCTGGCCTCGGCCGCCGTGACCCTGATCGCGGTGTTGCTGAACTACCTGATCCCGCAAAACGCGCTGGAACTGCTGATGTCGCTGGTGGTAGCCACCCTGGTGATCAACTGGGCGATGATCAGCTACTCGCACTTCAAGTTCCGCCAGCACATGAACAAGACCAAGCAGACGCCGCTGTTCAAGGCCCTGTGGTACCCGTACGGCAACTACATCTGCCTGGCGTTCGTGGTGTTCGTCCTGGGTGTGATGCTGTTGATTCCGGGGATTCAGACATCGGTGTATGCGATTCCGGTGTGGCTGGTGTTCATGTGGGTCTGCTACGGCATCAAGAACAAGCGCAGTGCGCAACATGCACTGCAGGTTGCCGGCTCTGCGGCGAAGTAAACGCAGAGCGCAGAAACAACAAACCCGGCCATGTGCCGGGTTTGTTGTTTTAGGGCATACACATTTCCCTGTGGGAGCGAGCTTGCTCGCGATGAGGCCGTGTCAGTCGCCATCATCGCTGCCTGACACACTGCTATCGCGAGCAAGCTCGCTCCCACATTTTTTCCTCGCATGCCTTATCCTGCACGTACTGAATACGGACGCTTTTCCATGCTGGTGATTTCCAACAATGTGCATCTGCCGGATGCCGAGATCGAGTTGACGGCCATTCGCGCCCAGGGCGCCGGTGGGCAGAACGTCAACAAGGTCTCCAGTGCCGTGCACCTGCGCTTCGACATTCCGGCGTCGTCCTTGCCCGAGTTCTACAAGGAACGGCTGCTGGCGCTGCGCGACAGCCGAATCACCGCCGACGGTGTGTTGATCATCAAGGCCCAGCAATACCGCACGCAGGAGCAGAACCGCGCCGATGCGCTGTTGCGGCTGACCGAGTTGATCCTCAGCGCCACCAAGGTCGAAAAGAAGCGCCGTCCGACCAAGCCGACCCTCGGCTCGAAGACCCGTCGCCTCGAGTCCAAGAGCAAGCGCGGCAACATCAAGGCCGGGCGCGGCAAGGTCGACTTCTAGCGGGCGTCCCGCGCCTCGCGTTGCTTCGGTGCCTGTCGGTACAAGTACAGGCTCAGTATCAATCCGCTCAAGGCGGCGAAGGCGGCGAACAGGAAGATCGAAGCGAACCCGAACCCGGCTGCAATTGCGCCGGCCAACGGCCCGGTGATCCCCAGCGACAAGTCGATGAACAGCGAATAGGCGCCGACGGCTGCGCCACGGCTGGACGCCGGTACCAGGTTGACCGCCTCCACTCCCAGTGCCGGAAACACCAGCGAAAAGCCAAAGCCGCTCAGCGCCGCCCCCGCCAGAGCCCAATGCGCATCCGGTGCCAGCCACAGCAACAGCAATCCCAGGGTTTCCACTGACAGGCAGGCAATGGCCACGCGAAAGCCGCCGAGGCGGTTGATCAGGTTGCCGAACAGCAAGCGCGCGCCAATGAAGCTGGCGCCGAACAGGCTCAGGCACAGCACCGCGTTGTCCCAGTGTTGGGTGGCGTAATACAGGGTGATGAAGGTGGCGATGGTGCCGAAACCGATGGAGCCCAGGGCCAGGCCGCAGCCGTGGGGGAAGACCCGCCCGAGCACGTGTATGAACGGCAGGCGCTCACCGGCAACGATCGGCGCGGCAGTTTTCGGCCAGGCCAGCAGCAGGCCGAGCACGGCCAGCAACACAATGCTCACACCCATGCTCCACAAGCCCAGTTGATGGACGAGCAACACGCCCAAGGGCGCGCCGACGGCCAATGCGCCGTAGCTGGCGATACCGTTCCACGAGATGACCTTGGCGGTGTTCGCCGCACCGACCCGGCCGATGCCCCAGCCAATCGAGCCCGAACCCACCAGGCTTTCCGCGCTGCCGAGCACCAGTCGGCCGATCAACAGGCTGATCAGGCTCAAGGCCGGCAGGCTCTGGGTCCAGGCTGAGATCAACATGAACACACCGCTCAAGCCGCAACCGGCCAGGCCATACATCACAGCCAGCTTGCTGCCCTTGTTGTCGATGATTTTCCCGGCATAGGGGCGGCTGAGCAGGGTGGCCAGGTATTGCACGCTGATCACCAGGCCCGCGATCACCGCGCCGAAGCCCAGGTCGCTGTGGACGTAACCGGGCAATACGGCCAGGGGGATGCCGATGTTCAGGTAGCCGATGAAGGTGAAAAGGACGATGGAAACAACTTGCAGCGTGACCGCCAGGGGGCGCTGGTTTTCAGGCATGGGTAAAGGTCCACGGTAAAGCAGGATAGATAGGCTGCTTATGATAGCGGTGTGGACGGTCGCAGGTTGTGAAAAAGTAAAACTATTTGCCGGGTGCTGTCATTCAGGTTTGACGGGAGCGACCAGCTGCGTGGTGACCAGGGCGGCCAGCGCATTTTCCTGGGTGCCGAAGCGGGCGAGCAACGAGGCTTGCTTCTCGGGGGAGAGGCGATTCCAGATTCCGATCATTTTCTCGGCGGTACCGATCAGGACGCTGGCCTGGGCTTCGCTGAATTCATCGGTCATGGGTAAAGGCTCTTTCAGGCAGTGTGGAAAGCGCATGTTAGCGCTTTCCACACGGTCTGTACGGCGGGTGTTTCAGTCTTCGCTGTCAGCCTGGCGGCTGCCAGTGGCTTCTTTCGGCTCGGGTTGTTGGGCTCCGGCTTGCTGCGTGGTCGTCTGCTCAGGTTCGTGCAGGCTTGGGAAGGGGAGATTAGGAATCTCGTGCATAGTCGCGCTCCTCGCTAAGTCTGTTGATAGATCTGGTAGATCCGCGCTTTTAAAAAGCCTGGGCAGGATACAGCACTGAAAATGACAAACGGACTTTTATATCCATTTGTTTCGACGGATGGGATTGTCTAGACATGACTGGAGGAGCGACACAAAACAAATGTGGGAGCGAGCTTGCTCGCGATGGCGGAGTGTCATTCAACGGTGATGTTGACTGATAGACCGCTATCGCGAGCAGGCTCGCTCCCACAGGGGGCTTGCAGTGCCTGATGGTTATTTGCAGACGCTGGCAATCGCCGCGGCCAGCAAATCCAAACGCGTAGCATCAATGCCGGCGACGTTGGCCCGACCCGAACTGACCATGTACACGCTGTGGTTGTCCCGCAGGTTCTTCACTTGCTCAGGCGACAGGCCGGTATAGGAGAACATCCCGCGTTGCACGCCAATGTGCGCAAAACGCTCGCGCAAACCGTGCGGCTCCAGCGCCTCCACCAGACCGCTGCGCAGTTGGGCGATACGCAGGCGCATGCCTTCCACTTCGTCAGCCCAGAGGTTTTTCAGCTCCGGATCGCCGAGGATGGTCGCGACCACCGCCGCACCGTGATCCGGTGGCGTTGACCACAGGTTGCGGGCGATGTTGGCCAGCTGACTGCGGATGTCGGTGAGCTTGTCAGCGGTTTTCGCGCAGACAATCAGCGCGCCAGTGCGGTCGCGGTACAGGCCGAAGTTCTTCGAGCAGGAACTGGTGATCAACAGTTCCGGCAACTCGGCGGCGAACAACCGGGTCGACCAGGCATCCTGTTCCAGGCCATCGCCGAATCCTTGATACGCGAAGTCGATCAGTGGCAGGAGTTCGCGCTTGCGTACTACCTCCAGCACCCTCTGCCAGTCATCCTGGGACAGGTCGAAACCGGTCGGGTTGTGGCAACAGGCGTGCAGCAAGACCACGTCACCCTTGGGCGCTTCATTGAGCGCCGCCAGCATGCCGTCGACATCCAGTCGGTTGTCACTGCCCACGTACGGGTAGTGGCTGACCTTGACCTTGGCTGTCGCAAAAATCGTTTCGTGGATCGGCCAGGTCGGGTTGCTCAACCACACGCCGCGCCCCGGCAGGCATTGGGCGATAAAGTCAGCGCTCAGACGCAAAGCCCCGGTGCCGCCCGGAGTCTGGGTGGCGCCGGCGCGTTGTGCGCTGATCAGCTTCGAGTCGGCACCCAACACCAGTTCATTGATCGCCTTGCCGAACGCCGGTTCGCCGTGACCACCGATGTAGGTCTTGGTGGACTGATGCTCCACCAGGCGTTGCTCGGCAAGTTTCACCGACTCGAGAATCGGCGTCAGGCCCTTGGCGTCTTTGTAGACACCCACGCCCAGATCGAACTTGCGCGGGTTCGGGTCCTGCGCGTAGGCCTCCATCAGGCCGAGGATCGGGTCGCCAGGCACTCGACCGATGGCGTCGAAATGCATTACTTGCGCCCCTCAGCGTCCTGCGCCACTTCGTCAGTGCGCGCGGCCATGATGAAGTCGTTGCGGTGCAGGCCCTTGATCGAGTGGCTCCACCAGGTCACGGTCACTTTGCCCCACTCGGTCAGCAGGCCCGGGTGGTGGCCTTCGGCCTCGGAGATTTCACCGACGGCGTTGGTGAACGCCAGGGCGTGCTTGAAGTTCTTGAACAGGAAGACCTTTTCCAGCTGCATGATGCTGTCACGTACTTCGATGTTCCAGTCCGGGATCTGCTTGATCAGGATCGGCAGTTCTTCGTCGCTGACTTGTGGGGCGTCGGCGCGGCAGGCTTCGCAATGGGCTTGAGTTAATGCGGTCATGATGTGTTCCTGAAATCGAATGTTGGGAAATCGGCCCTCAGTGCTACCACGCTAATCCAAAGCGATGGTTTCTGACAGGCTCACTTGATTCTAAAAGCGGCGGATCACGCGGCTTTTGGTTTTGGCGGAAATTTCGGTGCGTGCAGACCCATCTGCATCGCTTGCTTGACCATGCCCATGATGTCTTCGTGAGCGAGGTCGAACAGACGCTTGAGATTTGGCAACGCGAAGTACAGTGGCTGCAAGATGTCGATGCGGTAGGGCGTGCGCATGCATTCCAGCGGATCGAACGCCTGATGCTCAGGCTCGTCCGACAGGCAATACACGGTCTCTTTCGGAGAAGACAGAATGCCGCCGCCGTAGATGCGCTGGCCTTGCGGGGTGTCGACCAGGCCGAATTCGATGGTCATCCAGTACAGGCGCGCCAGGTACACGCGTTCTTCCTTGGAAGCCTTGAGGCCGAGTTTGCCGTAGGTGTGGGTGAATTCGGCAAACCACGGGTTGGTCAGCAGCGGGCAGTGACCGAAGATCTCGTGGAAAATGTCCGGCTCTTGCAGGTAATCCAGCTCTTCGCGGGTACGAATGAAGGTAGCCACTGGAAACTGCTTGCTGGCCAGCAATTCGAAAAAGGTCTGGAAAGGGATCAGCGCCGGTACGCGGGCTACCTGCCAGCCGGTGGTTTCACCGAGGACCTTGTTGATTTCGCCGAGTTGAGGAATGCGGTCGTGGGGCAGACCGAGTTTTTCGATACCGTCCAGGTACTCCTGGCACGCACGCCCTTCGATCACTTTCAGTTGACGAGTGATCAGCGTGTTCCACACCGCGTGTTCTTCGGCGGGGTAGTCGATAAAACCTTGCGCATCGGGCTCGCGAGCCACGTATTGCGTCTGCTTCATGCTGCTCTCCTGCTAGGGATTTCGTTCTTGTTATGTACTGCTATAGACCTAGAAATACCCCATGGATTGCACCGTTGCAGCAGGTGCTCGGCGTCAAGCGCAGAAAAATCCCTCGATAATCGTAAAGTTTTCGTTACGAGTGGCCGCTTGTTGCGTACTGGCTGAGATTTTCGGGTTTGAAAAGCGCCTTTCCTGTCACATAATCTTGACGACTATCTGAGCGCCCACGCAGAAAAATCCCTGCCATTGGCCTCGTCCTTCACTGTTTGGGCCTTTTTTATGCGTATCAAAGTCCACTGCCAGAACCGCATCGGCATCCTGCGCGACATTCTCAACCTGTTGGTGGAGTACGGGATCAACGTGGCCCGTGGTGAGGTGGGCGGTGAGCATGGCAACGCCATCTACCTGCATTGCCCGAACCTGATCAACATTCAGTTCCAGGCCTTGCGTCCGAAATTCGAAGCGATTGCCGGGGTTTTCGGCGTCAAGCGTGTAGGGCTGATGCCGAGCGAGCGTCGGCATATGGAGCTCAACGCACTGCTCGGTGCGCTGGAGTTTCCGGTGCTGTCGATCGACATGGGCGGTTCCATTGTCGCGGCCAACCGGGCAGCGGCGCAGTTGCTCGGGGTGCGGGTCGACGAGGTGCCGGGTATTCCCCTTTCGCGGTACGCCGAAGATTTCGATTTGCCGGAACTGGTGCGCGCCAACAAGTCGCGGATCAACGGGCTGCGGGTCAAGGTCAAGGGGGATGTGTTCCTGGCCGACATCGCGCCATTGCAGTCCGAGCACGACGACAGCGAGGCCATGGCCGGTGCGGTGTTGACATTGCATCGCGCCGACCGGGTGGGCGAGCGCATCTACAACGTGCGCAAGCAGGAACTGCGCGGGTTCGACAGCATCTTTCAGAGCTCGAAAGTGATGGCCGCGGTAGTGCGCGAGGCACGGCGTATGGCGCCACTGGATGCACCGCTATTGATAGAGGGCGAGACCGGTACCGGCAAAGAATTGTTGGCACGGGCCTGCCATCTGGCCAGTCCTCGTGGGCAGTCACCGTTAATGGCGCTCAATTGCGCCGGTTTGCCGGAGTCCATGGCCGAGACGGAATTGTTCGGTTATGGCCCCGGTGCCTTCGAAGGGGCGCGGGCCGAGGGCAAGCTCGGGCTGCTGGAGCTGACGGCGGGCGGTACGCTGTTTCTCGATGGCGTCGGCGAAATGAGCCCGCGCTTGCAGGTGAAATTGCTGCGCTTCCTGCAGGACGGTTGCTTCCGTCGTGTGGGCAGTGATGAAGAGGTCTACCTCGACGTGCGGGTGATCTGCGCGACCCAGGTCGACCTTTCCGAATTGTGCGCTCGCGGTGAGTTCCGCCAGGACCTCTATCACCGCTTGAATGTGTTGTCGCTGCACATCCCGCCGCTACGCGAATGCCTCGATGGTTTGACGCCGCTGGTGGAGCACTTCCTCGATCAGGCCAGCCGGCAGATCGGTTGCCCGTTGCCAAAACTGGCTCCGGCGGCCATGGAGCGGCTCAGTCATTACCATTGGCCGGGCAACGTGCGGCAACTGGAGAACGTGCTGTTCCAGGCGGTTTCCCTGTGCGACGGCGGCACGGTCAAGGCCGAGCACATTCGTTTGCCGGATTATGGCGTGCGTCAGCCCCTTGGCGATTTTTCGCTGGAGGGTGGGTTGGACGAGATCGTCGGGCGTTTCGAGAAGGCGGTGTTGGAGCGGCTGTACTCCGAGCATCCGAGCAGTCGGCAGTTGGGCAAGCGCCTGGGGGTTTCGCATACCACCATTGCCAACAAGTTCTCCTACGTCGAACCCTGTAGGAGCTGCCGAAGGCTGCGATCTTTTGATCCGTTGCCGCGAAGCGGCATGACACCGCCGGTTTTTCGTCTCTGATACAAATCCCCCATCCCCTCTGAATCCTCAAAGTCCCCTGTTTACCGGCCCCCGCGCCGCCAAAAACAAGTTGGTCTGCAAATTGCTTATGGCTCAGCAGTACAGCAGTGGACGGCAAACGTCCGGCAGGCAGAGGAACAATTGTGGACAAGTACCTTTATGTGGCAATGACCGGCGCCAGCCAGAATGCACTGGCGCAAAAGGCGCATGCCAACAACCTCGCGAACATCTCCACCAACGGCTTCCAGAAAGACCTGGAGCAGGCTCGTTCGATGCCGGTGTTCGGTGACAGCTTTCCGGCGCGTGCGTTTGCCATGTCCGAACGCCCGGCCACCGATTTCTCCCCGGGCTCACTGGTGGAAACCGGTCGCGACCTCGACGTTGCCGTGCAAGGTAACGGCTGGATTGCCGTACAGACTCCGGATGGCGGTGAAAGCTACGTGCGCACCGGCAGCCTGAACGTTGACGCCCTGGGCGTGCTGCGTGCCGGCAACGGCATGCCGGTCATGGGCAATGGCGGGCCGATTGCCGTGCCGCCGGAACAGCAGATCGAAGTCGGCGAGGACGGCACCATCAGCATCCGCGCAATGGGCGAAGGTCCCCGGGTGATGGCGGAAGTCGACCGCATCAAGCTGGTCAACCCGGACCTCAAGAACATGACCAAGGGCCTGGATGGTTCGATCCACACCAAGGATGGCCAGCCGGCGCAGGCCGATGCCAACGTCAAGCTGGTGTCCGGGTTCCTCGAGTCGAGCAACGTCAATGCCGTGGAAGAGATGACCTCGGTGCTGGCCTTGTCCAAGCAGTTCGAGCTGCACATCAAGATGATGAACACCGCCAAAGACGATGACCAGGCCATGGCTCGGGTCTTGCAGATCAGCTAATTACCAGAACGTCGCGCCGTAAAACAGGCGCACGAGGAGAATCGAATGCTTCCGGCTCTATGGGTTGCCAAGACAGGTCTGTCCGCCCAGGACACCAACCTGACCACCATTTCCAACAACCTGGCCAACGTGTCGACCACGGGTTTCAAACGTGACCGCGCCGAGTTCCAGGACCTGCTCTACCAGATCAAGCGTCAGCCAGGCGCCCAGTCGACCCAGGACAGCGAACTGCCATCGGGTCTGCAACTGGGTACCGGTGTGCGCATCGTCGGCACCCAGAAAAACTTCACCGCCGGCAGCCTGCAAACCACCGAGCAGCCACTGGACATGGCCATCGACGGTCGCGGTTTCTTCCAGATCCTGCAACCGGACGGCACCACGTCCTACACCCGTGACGGTACGTTCCACCTGGACTCCAACGGCCAGATCGTCAACGCCAGCGGCTTTGCCCTGGAGCCGGCCATTGTCATTCCGAACGACGCGCAGACCTTCACGGTCGGCCGCGACGGCACCGTGTCCATCACCGTTGCCGGCAACCCGGCTGCCCAGGTGATCGGCAACCTGCAAACCGCTGACTTCATCAACCCGGCGGGTCTGCAGGCGGTGGGCAACAACCTGTTCCTGGAAACCGCCGCCAGTGGCGCGCCGCAAGTCGGTACACCAGGCCTGAACGGTTTCGGCACCACGCTGCAGAACACCCTGGAAACGTCCAACGTCAGCACCGTTGAGGAGATGGTCAACATGATCACCACCCAGCGCGCCTACGAGATGAACTCCAAGGTGATCTCCACCGCCGACCAGATGCTCTCGTTCGTAACGCAGAATCTGTAATCAAGTCTATGTGGCGGCCATGAGGCTGCCTGCAACACCGTGAGGTAGGGTCATGAATCGCTTTGTATCTGTTCTGGCACTGAGTGGGATCACCGCGCTCGCAGGTTGCGTTCCTGCGACGCCCAAGCCTAATGATCCCTACTACGCTCCGGTGTTGCCGCGCACGCCGTTGCCGGCGGCCGCGAACAACGGCTCGATCTACCAGGCCGGTTTCGAACAGAACCTCTACAGCGACCGCAAGGCGTTCCGGATCGGTGACATCATCACCATCACCCTGAACGAAAGGACCCAGGCCAGCAAAAACGCCAATTCGCAAATTGGCAAGAACAGCAAGGCCAACATCGGCTTGACTTCGCTGTTCGGCAGCAGTGCCACCACCAACAACCCGTTCGGTGATGGCGACCTGAGCCTGAGCGCCAGCTACGAAGGCGACCGCGCGACCAAGGGCGACAGCAAGGCGGCCCAGGGCAACACCCTGACCGGCTCGATCACCGTGACCGTCGCCGATGTGTTGCCCAACGGCATTATCGCGGTGCGCGGCGAGAAGTGGATG
The DNA here is from genome assembly GCF_056405655.1 of Pseudomonas sp. P1_F7. Classification (NCBI taxonomy): domain Bacteria; kingdom Pseudomonadati; phylum Pseudomonadota; class Gammaproteobacteria; order Pseudomonadales; family Pseudomonadaceae; genus Pseudomonas; species Pseudomonas sp. P1_F7. The sequence goes on along the minus strand of NZ_JBFUBR010000006.1, from coordinate 191,431 downwards.
ACCCTCAACACCGGCGACGAGCTGGTGCGGATTGCCGGCCTGGTTCGCGCCGATGACATCTCTACCGACAACACCGTGTCGTCGACTCGTGTCGCCGATGCGCGCATCACCTACTCGGGCACCGGTTCGTTTGCCGATGCGAGTCAGCCAGGCTGGTTCGACCGTTTCTTCCTCAGCCCGCTGTTCCCTTTCTAGGTGGTCAGTTTGAATCTTAAACACCTCATGGTGGTCGCGTTGATGCTGTCCGCCGCGTTCAACGCGCAGGCCGAGCGCCTGAAGGACATCGCCAGCATTTCCGGTGTGCGTTCCAACCAATTGATCGGTTACGGCCTGGTGGTCGGGCTTAACGGCACCGGCGACCAGACGACGCAGACCCCGTTCACCCTGCAGACTTTCAACAACATGCTCTCGCAGTTCGGCATCAAGGTGCCGCCGGGCTCGGGCAACGTGCAGTTGAAGAACGTCGCGGCAGTGTCGATCAGTGCCGATTTGCCAGCGTTCGCCAAGCCGGGTCAGCAGGTCGACATCACCGTTTCCTCTATCGGCAACTCCAAGAGCTTGCGCGGCGGCACCTTGCTGCTGACACCGCTCAAGGGTATCGACGGTAATGTCTATGCAGTGGCCCAGGGCAACCTGGTGGTCGGTGGTTTCGATGCGGAAGGGCGAGACGGCTCGAAGATCACCGTCAACGTTCCGTCGGCCGGTCGCATCCCCGGTGGTGCGTCGGTGGAGCGTGCGGTACCGAGCGGTTTCAACCAGGGCAACAGCCTGACGCTGAACCTCAACCGTTCCGACTTCACCACGGCCAAGCGCATTGTCGACAAGATCAACGACATGCTTGGCCCAGGCGTGGCTCAGGCTATCGACGGTGGTTCGGTACGTGTCACGGCGCCGCTCGATCCGAGCCAGCGTGTCGACTATCTGTCGATCCTGGAAAACCTCGAAATCGATCCGGGTCAGGCGGTGGCGAAAGTCATCATCAACTCCCGTACCGGCACCATCGTGATCGGCCAGAACGTCAAGGTTTCCCCAGCCGCCGTTACCCACGGCAGCCTGACCGTGACCATCACTGAAGACCCGATCGTCAGCCAGCCCGGCCCTCTGTCCAATGGCACGACGGCGGTGGTACCGCGTTCGAAAGTCAACGCCCAGCAGGAAGCCAAGCCGATGTTCAAATTCGGCCCTGGCACCACCCTCGACGAGATCGTACGGGCGGTGAACCAGGTCGGCGCGGCACCGGGTGACTTGATGGCCATCCTCGAAGCGCTGAAGCAGGCCGGCGCCCTGCAAGCCGATCTGATCGTGATCTGAGGACGGCCATCGTGGATATGCGCAAGAGCGGTCTGGTCAGCAGCAGCGATTCGGGCTCCTATTCGGACCTCAATCGTCTGAATCAGCTCAAGGTCGGCGACAAGAACAGCGACGGCAACATGCGCAAGGTGGCGCAGGAGTTCGAATCGCTGTTCCTCGGTGAGATGCTCAAGTCCATGCGCTCGGCCACTGAAGCGCTGGGCCAGGACAATCCGATGAACACGCCGGCGGCCAAGCAATACCAGGAAATGTACGACCAGCAACTGGCGGTTTCCATGTCCCGCGAGGGCGGTGGTATCGGTCTGGCGGACGTGCTGATGCGCCAGATGTCGAAGAGCAAGCCCATGGCGCCGGGCGAGGCAGCGGCTGCGTCGCTGGCCAAGCAAGAGGCTGCCAAGGCGGTCGTGCAAACGCCGGTGGCGGCAGGCACGGTGGCAATCAATGGCCCGCTGTCGCGGGTCAATGGTCAGCGTCCGTTGTGGGCTTCGCGATCGGTCCATACACCGCAAGAAGCGGGTGAGGGTGGTCATCGCAATGACATGGCGTTGATCAATCAGCGACGTCTGGCATTGCCGCCGAAGCTGGCTGATCGTCTGTTGGCCGGGCTGGTGCCTTCTGCGACGACCGCTGCCACGACGATCAACAAGACACCATTACCTGAGCGCACGACGAACACGGGTTCGGGACCGCTGTACAACGGCGACTGGCTGGCGAACGCGCAACAATCCTCCACTGGCGGCATGCAGATCTACGGTCGCGCCATGGCGCAGATTCCTCTGGCACCGGCGAAGAAAGCCTTCAGTTCCGCCGACCAGTTCGTCAACACCATGTTGCCGATGGCCAAGGAAGCCGCCGCCCGCATTGGTGTCGATCCACGTTACCTGGTGGCCCAGGCGGCCCTGGAAACCGGTTGGGGCAAATCGGTCATGCGCCAGCAGGACGGCAGCAGCAGCCACAACCTCTTCGGCATCAAGGCCGGCAATAGTTGGCAGGGCAATTCGGCGCGGGCGATCACCAGCGAATTCAGAAACGGGCAGATGGTCAAGGAGACGGCCGAGTTCCGTTCCTACGACTCCTACAAGGACAGTTTCCATGACCTTGTGACTTTGCTGAAGACCAATAATCGCTATCAAGATGTCGTGAAGTCGGCCGATAACCCGGAACAGTTTGTACGCGAGTTGCAGAAGGCCGGTTACGCAACCGACCCGGACTACGCAAGCAAGATTTCGCAGATAGCCAGGCAGATGACGAGTTACCAGAACTACGCTGCGGCGGGCGTTTCCACCACGCCTTTATAGGCACAAGGTAAAAGGTTTGAACCATGAGTTTGCTCAATATCGGGATGTCGGGGCTGAACGCCAGTCAAGTGTCGTTGGCGACTGTCGGCAACAACATTGCCAACGCCAACACGGCCGGCTACTCACGTCAGCAAACCATTCAGGGCAGTAATTCCTCGCACCTGAGCGGTGGCGTGTTTATCGGTAGCGGTACGACCCTGGCCGATGTGCGTCGGGTCTATAACGCTTATCTCGATAACCAACTGCAAACCAGCACGTCGCTGAACAACGATGCCAATGCTTACCTTGATCAGGTGAACCCGCTCGACAAGCTCTTCTCCGACAAGATCACGGGTATTTCTGCGGTGTTGAGCAGCTTTTTCTCGTCGGTTCAGACGTCTGCCGGTACGCCGAGTGACACCGCTGCACGGCAGTTGTTGCTGACCAATGCGCAAACGCTGAGTAACCGGTTCAATGCTCTGGCCTCGCAGATGCAGCAACAGAATGAGGGAATCAATAGTCAGTTGACGACACTGACCGACAAGGTCAATCAACTGACGTCTTCGATTGCCTCGTTGAACCAGCAGATTTCCCAGGCCAGCACCTCGACAGGTAGCGGCCCGAGCAACTTGCTCGATGCGCGAAATGAAGCGGTTCGCTCACTCAATGAACTGGTCGGCGTCACGGTCCAGGAGCAAAACGGCAGTTACAACGTGTCCTTGGGCAACGGTCAGTCGTTGGTATTGGGCAGCACGACGAACACCCTCTCGACTGCACGAACCGGGATCGACAAAAGCCAGCTGACGATTGTGGTCAACTCGCCTTCTTCCGTCAGTGACGTGACCTCGGTTATCAGCGGCGGCAAGATCGGTGGTCTGCTGCGTTATCGCGACGACGTGCTGTTGCCGTCGATGAATGACCTGGGGCGCACAGCCCTGGTGGTTGCCGACAAAATCAATAGCCAGTTGGGTCAGGGGCTCGATGCCAATGGCGAGTTTGGTGCGTCGCTGTTCTCCAATATCAACAGTGCAACCGCGATCAGCCAGCGCAGCCTGGCATCGTCGAACAACAGCACCGGTTCGGGCAATCTTGACGTTACCATCACCAATTCCAGTGCGTTGACCACCTTCGATTATGCGGTGACGTTTACCGCGGCTGACAAGTACACGGTCAAGCGTTCCGACGGCAAGGATATGGGAACTTTCGACCTGGCCCCGCCGGCAGAAATCGATGGCTTCAAGCTTGATCTCAATGGTGGCGCTCTCCAGGCCGGTGACTCGTTCAAAGTGATCCCGACGCGCGGCGCGGCGAGCTCCATCACCACCCAAATGACCGACTCGAACAAGCTCGCCTTTGCCGGTCCACTGGTCGCGACCAGCAGTACCAGCAATGGCGGAACCGGTGCGTTGACTCCTCCGACGCTGTCCATTCCGATGGATATCTATGGCGGTGCGAATCTGGCCGACCTGCAAGCGGGCATCAAAAACTCCATGCCGGTGACCTTGGCCTTCTCGGACGCGGTGGGGGGGAGTCAATCCTACGAAGTGTTCAACTCGAAAGGGCAGAGCATCGGTACAGGCACCATCGTTCCTGGCCAAGGCAATGATCTGACTCTCAACGTACCGATGCTCGACGCATCTGGTGCGCCGATTGCCGGCCAGTCGTTTTCGTTCAACACCACGGTCAGTGGTTCGCCATCGAAGAATGACAAGTACGAAATTGCGTTCAACGTGGATGGCAAGAAAGACAATCGCAATGCCAACGAGCTGTTGGGGCTGCAAACCAAGGCAACGGTGGGCGTTTCGGGTGGCAATGCCGGCATGAGCATGACCACCGCCTACAGTCGCCTGGTCGAGCAGGTAGGCGCCAAAGCCAGTCAGGCCTTGGGCGACAGCACCGCCAGCGGGGCGATTCTGTCCCGGGCAAAATCCGAGGTCGCCTCGGTCTCCCAGGTCAACCTGGACGATGAGGCAGCCGACCTGGTCAAGTTCCAGCAGTACTACACCGCGTCGTCGCAGATCATCAAGGCCGCGCAAGAAACGTTCAGCACGCTGATCAACAGTCTTTAAGGGAGTCTTCGACGATGCGAATTTCTACAGCCCAGTACTTTGAGACAAGTGCGGCCAAGTACCAGAACAACTTCTCCTCGATTGTGAAGACTCAGGAGCAGATCACTTCCGGCGTGCGGATTCAGAGCGCGGGTGATGATCCGGTCGGGGCTGCGCAGTTGCTGATGTTGCAGCAGCAGAAAGCGATGTTGGGGCAGTACAGCGACAACATGGGCAGTATCAAGAATTCGCTGATGAACGAAGAGAGCGTGCTCGATAGCGTCAACACGGCGTTGCAGCGCGCCCGCGAGTTGGCCCTTAGCGCCGGTGATGGCAGCAAGAGCGACGCTGACCGCAAGTCCATTGCTGAAGAGCTGGGCGAGATTGAAGCCAACGTATTGAGCCTGCTCAACAGCAAGGACTCGGCTGGCAACTACATGTTTTCCGGTTCGAAGACCTCGACTCCGGCCTATGTGCGCAACAACGACGGAACCTACAGCTATCAGGGCGACGACACGCAGTTGAGCTTGCAAGTGTCGGAAACCTTGTCCATCGCCACCAATGACACCGGCAAAAGTGTTCTTGAAGCGGCGACCAACTCGGGACGCACCCAGGCTGTTCAAGATCCGTCGAAAGCGGTTGATGGTACTGTTTCCGTGTCCGCCGGATTGTTGAAGTCGAGCGCTGCTTACACGAAGAACTTCGCAGCGGGCGAGCCGTACGAACTGAAGTTTGTCGACAGTACGCACTACACCATTGCGGACAAGGACGGCAACGATATCACCGCAGAGGTGAGTGGCAACGGCACCTTCGATGCGAAGAAAGAAGGGGGGGCGACCATCAACCTGCGTGGCGTGGAATTCGATATCACCTTGCGCCTCAAGGCGCCGGTTGATCCGGTGACCAACCTGCCCATGACCCCTGACGAAGAGGTCAAGGACCACCTCTTCACCCTGGGCACCAAGCCCGACAGTTTCAATGCCTCGCGAACGCCGAGCAATGCCTCGACGGCGCAGATTACCGGCTCTGGTGTAACGGACCAGGCTGCATATGTGAGTGGATTCCCCAACAGTGGCGTGGTCATCAAATTTACCGATGCTAACAATTACAAAGTCTACGCCCAGCCAATGAGTGCAGACAGCAAGTCGATTGCTAGTGGTCTATATGCAGGCGGTTCGATTACGGTAGCGGGCGTGAAGCTTGATTTCACCGGTGCTCCCGGGCCGGACGATCAATTCGTCGTGGGTGCCAGCAGCCATCAGACTCAGAGTGCTCTGGACACGTTGAGCCAGTTGCGTCAAACACTGGAAACGCCGTCAGATGGTAATGACCTGGCGCAGATCAAGCTCAAGGATGCGTTGAACTCGGCCGTAAGCAATCTGGCCAATGCCAGCGAGCAAGTGTTGACGGTGCGCGGAGCTATCGGTGCGCGTCTGAACTCGGTTGATATTCAGACGTCTGAAAACATCAGTCTTGACCTGTCGAACAACAGCACCCAAGCGGCTATCGGTAACACCGATGTGGCAACTGCCTCGATCGATTTGGCGTTCCAGCAATCTCTGTTGCAAGCCTCGCAACTGGCATTCGTGAAAATTGCTCAGTTGAGCCTGTTCAACAAGCTCTGATCCCTCCTCGATTGCCGGCATCCGCGATGCCGGCAATGTCTCGTTTGTCTATTGCTCCAGTTTTTGACTTGCTCAATCGACGTTTTTCCGTCTACCAATGAGCGGTGGATCGCAGGTTTGTGGCTGGATGTTTGCCATAAGCCACGCATAATGCGTGACCTGTGAGTCAAAAAGCGCATCTTCACTGTATTGTGTCAAAAAGGATGGGCAGGGGGGTGACCCTTGTCGGGCGTGTTTTCAGGGTTTCTGGAGCGTCTGTGCCGTATTTTTTTCGCTCGGTGAAATCCAGTATTGTCGTACCTCTCGGTCTTGCGAGCGGTGATCTCCAGCTATTTAGTATTGGGAAGCCACAATGATTGGCATAAAAAGCATTGCCAGCTACGTGCCAGCGAGCGGGCTGGATAACTATGCTCAGGGCGCGAAGTTCGAGAAGGATGAAGAGTTCATCCTCGGGAAAATCGGTTCGGCGTTCCTGCCGCGCAAGGATGCTACTCAGGAAACCTCGGATCTGTGTGTAGAAGCGGCCAATGCGCTGTTCGCCAACAACCCTCAGCTCGACCGTCAATCCATCGACGTGTTGATCGTCGTCACCCAGAACGGCGACGAAGAGGGCTTGCCGCACACCTCGGCCATCGTCCAGGACAAGCTCGGCCTGTCGACCAACGTCGCCGCTTTTGACATCTCCCTGGGTTGTTCCGGTTACGTTTACGGTATTTATGCGATCAAAGGCTTCATGGAGGCGACAGGGCTAAAAAATGGCCTGCTGATCACCGCAGACCCCTATTCGAAAATAGTCGACCCGGAAGACCGCAATACCACCATGTTGTTCGGTGATGCCGCCACGGCTACCTGGATGGGTGAGGACGCTGTCTGGCAACTGGGCAAGGCCAAATTCGGCACTGACGGTTCTGGCGCGCCGCACTTGAAGGTGACCGATGGTGTGTTTTTCATGAACGGGCGCCAGGTGTTCAACTTTGCCTTGCTCAAAGTACCAGCCCATTTGCACGAATTGCTCGATGAGTCCGGCCTCAAGTCCGAGGATATCGATGCCTTCTGCATCCACCAGGGCAGCGCGGCTATCGTCGATGCCGTGGCACGACGTTTCGAAGGCGAACCGGAGAAGTTCATCAAGGACATGGTCGAGACCGGTAACACCGTGTCGTCGAGCATTCCGTTGCTGCTGGAAAAACACATGTTCGACTCCAGCTGGAAGCGTGTGGCAATCAGTGGATTCGGTGTGGGCCTGTCCTGGGGCTCGGCACTGATCCATCGTCCCTGACGCGCCAGTTTAATAACGCCAAAAAAACGCCCATGACCGCAAGGTCATGGGCGTTTTTGCATTCTGGGGTGGTGAACTAAAACCTTGAAATTCAAGGGGTGGCACGGTGCTAGTAAAAAAAAACAAAAAAGTGCTCAAGCAACCTGCTTTCACGACGATAACCATTACGAAGGTTCTCTAGGCCATACCCGGCGGTTGCCAGGGCCGGAAGCCGCAGCACCCAACCAACGAGGAATTCGTCATGGCTTTATCTGTTAATACCAACATCACCTCCCTGGGCGTTCAGAAAAACCTGAACAAGGCTTCCGATGCCCTGAGCAACTCGATGAACCGTCTGTCTTCCGGCCTGAAAATCAACAGCGCCAAAGACGACGCTGCTGGCATGCAGATCGCCAACCGTCTGGGCAACCAGGTTAAAGGCTTGAACGTTGCAATCGCCAACGCCAACAACGGTGTATCGATCGCGCAGACCGCTGAAGGCGCGATGCAAGAATCCACCAACCTGCTGCAACGTCTGCGTGAACTCGCCCTGCAGTCTGCGAACGGTGATAAAAGCGACGCTGACCGTACTTCCCTGCAGCAGGAATTCACCGCCAAGGTGGGTGAGCTGACCCGTATCTCCAACACCACCACTTTCGGTGGTCGTAACCTGCTGGACGGTTCGTTCAGCAACGTAGGCTTCCAGATCGGTGCCAGCGCCAACGAAACCATTTCGTTCGGCATGACCGACATCAGCGCCACTGGCCTGAAAGGTAACTTCAGCGAAGCAACCGTTAACAGCACTGCGCTGAAGGGCTTGGCTGCTACTGCAACCGGTTCGGTTTTGACTGACAAGGCAACTGTAGTCGGTACTGCAGCGGCCACTGCGACCTTGGCTACCGATGCGTTCACTATTAACGGCACAGAAATCACGCTTTCTGCTGTTGCTGGTGCGGGTGTTCCGGCTGCTACTTCTGCAGTTGCTGCGATCAACGCCAAATCGGATGTTACCGGCGTTACTGCAAGTGCTGACGCTGCCGGCGTAGTGAGCTTGTCGTCGAAGAGCGATATCGTTCTTGCCGCCTCCGCTACTGGTGGTGCCACTCCTGGTCTGGCTAGCCTTGGTCTGACGGCTGCGACGACTAACCCATCGAGTAACTTGGGTGCTGCCGGTTCCATCTCTGTAAATGGTAACGCTGTGACTTGGGCAGCAGATGACACCATGGCGAGCGTACTCGCCCAGCTCACCACCGCTGCGGGCGGCGCGGCCGCTGGCGCATCGGCCACCTTCACTGACGGTCGCGTCAAGGTGACCTCGGGTGACGGCGCAGACATCAAGCTGGCCAACACTTCCAGCGGTTCGCTGTCGCAGTTGGGCCTGTCGGCTGGTACTTCCCAGGCCAAATTGACTGCTGATACCTCCATCGACGTGAACGGCGTTGAAGTCAAGTTCAAGAAGGGCGATACCACTGACGCGATCGTTGCCTCGATCAACAGCGCCAGCACCGGTGTAAACGCCAGCAAAAACACTGACGGCACTCTGAGCCTGTTCGCTGACAAAGACATCACCGTCAAGGACGGCAGTGCAGGTACTGGTCTGGCCGCGTTGGGTCTGACCGCTGTTGCCGCTGCCGGTACCAAGACCGCAGTTACCATGGAAACCACCGTTTCCGACCTGAGCATCCTGTCCGCAGCAACCTCGCAGCAAGCAGTTCAGGCTCTCGACGGTGCCCTGCAGCAGATCGACAGCCAGCGTTCGCAGCTGGGTGCTGTACAAAACCGTTTCGCCAGCACCGTGGCCAACCTGCAGAGCATTTCGCAGAACTCCACTGCTGCTAAAGGCCGTGTAGAAGACGCCGACTTCGCTTCCGAAGCCGCTGAACTGACCAAGCAACAAACCCTGCAACAGGCCTCCACCGCGATCCTGTCCCAGGCTAACCAACTGCCATCCGCTGTTCTGAAGCTGCTTCAGTAATCTCGGTATCGGTTGATTAACGGAAGGGCGCGTTTACGTGCCCTTTCGTTTTTTTCAGTTTGGAGGTGATGACATGGATATGAGCATTAAGCTGAACGCGCATTACCCTGCTGGCACAACCCAGGCCGGCAACTCTTCTACACCTCAGGCGCAGCCCCCGGTCGAGCAAGAACCGGCTGTGGCTGACGAGTCCCAACGAGTAGCGCTGGAAAAGGCGGTAACCGATATTCGCGAGTTCGTTCAATCGACTCAACGCAACCTCGATTTTTCCATCGATGACTCGACCGGCAGGGTGGTGGTCAAGGTGGTTGCCACGGAAAGTGGCGAAGTGATTCGACAGATTCCATCAGAGACGGCGCTCAAGCTTGCGCAAAACCTGAGTGATGCCAGCAGCCTGTTGTTCGATTCCAAGGCCTGAGCTGGCATGAAATGTGTTTCTGACTGCAGCCAAGGCAATACTCGCCAATAAAACGGCAGCCACAGGACAAGGAGAATACCCATGGCGAGTTCAACGATTTCCGGTCCGGGTTCGGGCTACGACACCCAAGCCATCGTCAAGGCATTGGTAGGGGCTGAAAAGGCGCCTAAACAAGCCCAGATCACCAGTCAGCAAAAAGACACGACCATCCAGTTGTCGGGCGTCGGTTCGGTGAAAAGTGCGCTGGAAACCTACCGGGCGGCAATCGCGAAATTGAACAACGTGGCCTCGTTCAACGGTCTGGCCGCTACCTCCTCCGAAGAAAAGAACGTCAAGGTCACCCTGGGCGATGGCGCCTCCAGCGGCAAGTACGTGGTGGTGGTCAACGAGCTGGCGACGTCGTCGAAAGTTACCAGCAAGGTGTTCGAGGGCGGGGCTTCGGGGTCGGCCAACTCCAGCGATGAAGCCCAGACCTTGACCATCACCCAGTCGGGCAAGAGCTACGACGTACTGGTGCCTGGCGGCGCGACCCTGCAGGAAGTGCGTGAGTCGATCAATACCCAGCTGTCGGCCCAGGGCATCAGCGCCAACGTCTTGAGCGATGCGAACGGTGCGCGTCTGGTGGTCGGCTCAAATACCACGGGCGTGGATACTGATATCACCCTCAGTGGTGACTCGGAACTGGCCCAGGGTTATGACAAGGGGACGCCAGCACAAAATGCCAAATACACCATCGACGGTATCGCGATGGAGTCCACCAGCAACAAGGTCACTTCCGCCATCAGTGGCGTGTCGCTGGAGCTGTTGGCCAAGGACAAGGACAAGCCGGTCACCGTCAATGTGGCGAGCAACACCGACACGCTGAAAACGTCAGTCCAGTCCTTCGTCACGGCCTACAACGCGTTGATGACCAGTATCAATACCCAGACCAAGGTTACCGCCACCGGCGACTCCTCGACCACCACGGCGGGCGCTTTGACCGGTGACGCATCGATGCGTCAGCTGGTCAACAATCTGCGTAGCGAGTTGGTCAACAGTTCAGGGTCAAGCGCAATGAGCAGCCTGGCACAGATGGGCATTACCACCGACCAGAAAACCGGCCTGCTGAGTCTTGATGACAAACAGTGGGACAAGGCTGTAGTCAAGGGTGCGGCTGATATCGCCAAGTTGTTTACCGGCGACACTGGCCTGGTGACGCGCATGACCAAGGCGACTGCCTCCTATGTTGGCACCACTGGATCGCTGGCTAGCCGGGTAACAGACCTCAACACCAAGTTGACCGACCTCACCACCCAGCAGGCAGAGCTGGATCGGCGCATGGAGAGCCTGCAGACGTCCTTGACCGCCAAGTACACGGCCATGGATACCCTGATCGCCCAGCTCAACGCCAGCAGCTCCAGCATCATGACCACCCTCAACTCGCTGAATAATCCGAAATCGGATTGATGGCATCGCCCCGTATCGGGTGGTGACATGTTTTGGGCCTGCGGGCACGGATTAAAGTTTTACGTGACGCAGTCGACAAACTTGATAGAGAGAAATGTCCGACTGCGGCCAGTAACGAGGTAGTAACATGAATCCAATGAAAGCCCTTCGTGCGTACCAGAAGGTCAATTCCCACGCTCAGATCTCCGAAGCCAGTCCTCACCGTCTGATCCAGATGCTGTTCGAGGGTGGCCTCGATCGCCTGGCACAAGCCAAAGGTGCATTGTCTCGTGGCGATATCGCGCAAAAGTGCCTGTTCATCACCAAGTCCATCGACATCATCACTGGACTGCGTCAGGGTTTGAATGAGGAGAAGGCGGAAGACCCTGCTACCATCCAGCAGCTGGACAGCCTGTATGAGTATATGAACTCGCAGTTGCTTAAGGCCAACGTCAACAACGATCCGGAAATCATCGACGAAGTCGCCCGCCTGCTGACTACTTTGAAAAGTGGCTGGGATGCGATTGCGGCGCAAGAGATCGCGCAATAAGCCCACCAGCCTGAGGATGACGCCATGAGTCAAGCCCTGCAGCGGATTGAACAAACCCGTGAAGCACTTATCGATGCGCTGGCTGAGCGTAACTGGGATGCGATCGGTGAGCTCGATGTGGCTTGTCGTTCGTGTGTCGACGATTTGCTCAGTGAGGCACCAATCGACGAAGAGGCGCTGCGTACCAATCTGGAGAGCTTGCTGGAGGTGTACAAGGAATTACTGACAGCAACGATGGGCGAGCGCCAGGCGATAGTCGAAGAGATGTCGCAGATCAATCAAGCGAAGAGTGCCGCAAAGGTTTACCATCTGTTTGGTTAATTGACGCCAGTTAATCCAGACATAGTGCGCCATAAATTTGACTGTGCACGGTTTTTTGACTTAACTAGTGGCTGGTTCCAGATTTCAGTCGTCTTCAGGCATAACCTGCCTGCAAGCGTTTAGCTTGCCCCAGCATTTTGGGCATTGAGTTGACTAGGGAAGTTGCTATTGCATGTGGCGTGAAACCAAAATTCTGCTGATTGATGACGATAGCGTCCGCCGCCGCGATCTGGCGGTGATTTTAAATTTTCTCGGCGAAGAAAATTTACCCTGTGGTAGCCATGACTGGCAGCAAGCTGTCGGCTCTTTGTCGTCAAGTCGTGAAGTAATCTGTGTCCTCATCGGGACGGTCAATGCTCCTGGTGCACTTCTGGGCTTGTTAAAGACACTCTCGACCTGGGATGAGTTCCTTCCGGTTTTGTTAATGGGCGATAATTCTTCCATTGACCTGCCGGAAGACCAGCGTCGTCGAGTGCTTTCGACCCTCGAAATGCCACCCAGCTACAGCAAATTGCTCGATTCGCTGCACCGTGCCCAGGTCTATCGCGAGATGTACGACCAGGCCCGCGAACGCGGTCGTCATCGCGAACCCAATCTTTTCCGCAGTCTTGTCGGCACCAGCCGGGCGATTCAACACGTCCGTCAGATGATGCAGCAAGTTGCCGATACCGATGCCAGCGTGCTGATCCTCGGTGAGTCCGGCACCGGCAAGGAAGTGGTTGCGCGCAACCTGCATTACCATTCCAAGCGCCGCGAAGCGCCGTTCGTGCCGGTCAACTGCGGGGCGATCCCGGCCGAGTTGCTGGAAAGCGAATTGTTCGGTCATGAGAAGGGTGCCTTCACCGGGGCGATCACCAGCCGCGCCGGTCGATTCGAACTGGCCAACGGCGGCACCCTGTTCCTCGATGAAATCGGCGACATGCCGCTGCCGATGCAGGTCAAGCTGCTGCGCGTGTTGCAGGAGCGCACCTTCGAACGCGTGGGCAGCAACAAGACCCAGAGCGTCGACGTGCGCATCATTGCGGCGACCCACAAGAATCTCGAAAGCATGATCGAGATCGGCACCTTCCGCGAAGACTTGTACTACCGCCTGAATGTGTTCCCGATCGAGATGGCGCCGCTGCGTGAGCGCGTCGAAGACATTCCGCTGCTGATGAACGAGTTGATCTCGCGCATGGAGCACGAGAAGCGCGGTTCGATCCGATTCAACTCGGCAGCGATCATGTCGCTGTGCCGGCATGGCTGGCCGGGCAACGTCCGCGAGCTGGCCAACCTGGTGGAGCGCATGGCGATCATGCATCCATACGGCGTGATCGGTGTGGTCGAACTGCCGAAGAAATTCCGCTACGTCGACGATGAAGACGAGCAGATGGTCGACAGCCTGCGCAGTGATCTGGAGGAGCGCGTGGCCATCAACGGTCATACGCCGGACTTCACGGCCAACGCCATGTTGCCGCCGGAGGGCCTGGATCTGAAGGACTACCTCGGTGGTCTGGAGCAAGGCTTGATTCAGCAGGCGCTGGATGACGCCAATGGCATTGTGGCGCGCGCGGCTGAGCGGCTGCGTATTCGTCGTACCACGCTGGTGGAAAAAATGCGCAAGTACGGCATGAGCCGTCGTGATGGAGATGAACAGGCGGATGATTGACGCCTGTTTTTCAAATCATTCATTTATAAGAAGTTTTTTTTAGGCACGGGTATTGCTACGTCCCTCGCAACGTTCCGTTTCACTGACGGTCAGCCAAGCGAGAGAGCACAATGCCCCAAGCCGCCCAGATGTCTTCTGTCCCTGATGCATCGGGACAATCATCGTCCGTAGAGCAGGCGAGTCGGCTTGGCCTTGAGCAGGCATTCGCGCTGTTCAATCAGATGTCCAGTCAGTTGACCAATTCCTACAGCATGCTTGAAGCCCGGGTCACCGAGCTCAAGGGTGAGCTGGCGGTGGTCAGCGCCCAGCGCATGCAAGAGCTGGCGGAAAAAGAACGCCTGGCCAACCGCCTGCAAAACCTCCTTGATCTGTTACCCGGCGGTGTCATCGTCATTGACGCCCAGGGCATCGTGCGCGAAGCCAATCCGGCGGCGTGCGAGTTGCTGGGTCTGCCGCTGGAAGGTGAACTGTGGCGCCACGTCATTGCTCGCTGTTTTGCGCCGCGCGAAGACGATGGTCATGAAGTCTCCCTCAAGGATGGCCGGCGTCTGTCGATCGCCACGCGCTCGCTGGATGCCGAGCCTGGCCAGTTGGTGTTGCTCAACGACCTGACTGAAACCCGCCATCTGCAGGATCAACTGGCCCGTCATGAGCGTCTGTCGTCGCTGGGGCGCATGGTCGCTTCGTTGGCTCATCAGATACGTACGCCGTTGTCCGCCGCGCTGCTGTATGCCAGTCATTTGGCCGAGCAAGAATTGCCGGTCGCTACCCAGCAGCGCTTTGCCGGGCGTCTCAAGGAGCGCCTGCACGAGCTGGAGCATCAGGTGCGCGACATGCTGGTGTTCGCCCGAGGCGAGTTGCCGCTGACCGACCGCGTGACGCCCGGCCAATTGATGCAGGCGCTGCAAGCGGCTGCGCTGACCCACGTGCAGGATCTGCCGATCCGCTGGCAGTGCGACAGTCACTTGGGGGAGTTGCTGTGCAATCGCGACACCCTGGTCGGCGCGATCCTCAATCTGATCGAGAACGCCATTCAGGCCAGTGCCGGTCAATTGCGCCTCAAGATTCACCTCTACACCCGCGGCAACAACCTGCGCCTGTGCGTCAGTGACAGTGGCAGCGGTATCGATGCCGCCGTACTGGCGCGATTGGGCGAGCCCTTTTTTACCACCAAGACCACAGGCACGGGGCTTGGCCTGACCGTGGTCAAGGCAGTGGTGCGTGCTCATCAGGGACAATTGCAGTTGCGTTCGCGGCTCGGTCGCGGCACCTGCGCGCAGGTGATCCTGCCGTTGTTCAGCAGCGCTCAAAGAACGGAGTGACACAGATGGGTATCAAGGTTCTGCTGGTCGAGGACGACCGCGCGTTGCGCGAGGCGCTGGCCGATACGCTATTGCTCGCGGGGCACGATTTCAAGGCGGTGGGTTCGGCAGAGGAGGCGTTGCTTGCTGTCGGCGGCGAGGCCTTCAGCCTGGTGATCAGCGACGTCAACATGCCGGGCATGGACGGCCATCAGTTGCTTGGCATGCTGCGAGCGCGGCAGCCGCAGTTGCCGGTGTTATTGATGACGGCTCACGGTGCGGTCGAGCGTGCGGTCGATGCGATGCGCCAAGGGGCGGCGGACTATCTGGTCAAGCCATTCGAGCCCAAGGCGTTGCTCGATCTGGTGGCGCGTCATGCCCTGGGCAGTCTCGGCCTGACCGAAGGCGAAGGGCCGGTAGCGTTCGAGCCGGCGAGCGCGCAGTTACTCGAGTTGGCGGCGCGGGTCGCACGCAGCGATTCCACGGTGTTGATCTCGGGCGAGTCGGGCACGGGCAAGGAAGTGCTGGCGCGTTACATCCATCAGCATTCTCTTCGCGCCAGCCAGCCGTTCATTGCGATCAACTGCGCGGCGATCCCGGACAACATGCTCGAAGCGACCTTGTTCGGTCACGAGAAGGGCTCCTTCACCGGCGCCATTGCCGCGCAAGCCGGCAAGTTCGAACAGGCCGACGGCGGCACCATTTTGCTCGACGAAATTTCCGAAATGCCTCTGGGGCTCCAGGCCAAATTGCTGCGAGTGCTGCAGGAGCGCGAGGTCGAAAGGGTAGGCGCGCGCAAACCGATCACGCTGGATATTCGTGTGGTTGCGACCACCAATCGCGACCTGGCGGGTGAAGTGGTGGCGGGGCGCTTTCGCGAGGATCTTTATTATCGCCTGTCGGTGTTTCCCTTGGCCTGGCGTCCGTTGCGCGAGCGCACCGCCGACATCCTGCCGCTGGCCGAGCGTCTGCTGGCCAGGCACGTCAATAAAATGAAGCATTCGGCTGCCCGATTGTCGCCCGAGGCCCAGGCGTGTCTGATCGGTTATCCATGGCCGGGCAACGTGCGTGAACTGGACAACGCGATTCAGCGTGCGCTGATTCTGCAGCAGGGTGGCTTGATCCAGCCGCAGGATTTCTGCCTGGCCGGGTCGGTGACGTGTGCTCCATTGCCGGCATTGACTCCGGCGCCGATGCGTCCTGTGGAAGTCGAATTCGAGTCGGCCGGTGCGCTGGGTGATGACCTGCGTCGTCGTGAATTCCAGATGATCATCGATACCTTGCGCGCCGAGCGCGGTCGTCGCAAAGAGGCGGCCGAGCGCCTGGGCATCAGCCCGCGAACCCTGCGCTACAAGCTGGCGCAGATGCGCGATGCCGGAATGGATGTGGAAGCCTTTTTGTTTGCCACCTGACCCTGTACCTGTAGGAGCGAGCTTGCTCACGATGGTCGTTAACGATAACGCGGGAATTCAGAATAAATACGTTGTTCTTGGGTTCATCGTCGGAACGCCGCCCGGAGCAAGCTCGCTCCTACAGATGAGGCGCCGGGAAAGCTGGCACCCTTGTTGCTAACACCTCATTACCCGCCGAGTGAGTGTCAAAAAAATGCGGGTCGCCAAAGAGAGAAACCATGAGCCAAGGTATTGAATTCAATCGGTTGATGCTGGACATGCGCGCCATGCAAATGGACGCCATGTCTGTGCCGAAATCGACTGCCGTCCCTGAATTGTCGGGCAGCAGCTTTTCCGACATGTTCGGTCAGGCTATCAATAAAGTGAACGACACCCAGCAGGCTTCCACTCAGTTGGCCAGCGCTTTCGAAATCGGCAAAAGCGGCGTCGACCTGACCGATGTGATGATTTCTTCGCAGAAGGCCAGCGTGTCATTCCAGGCGTTGACCCAAGTGCGCAACAAAGTAGTTCAGGCCTACCAAGACATCATGCAGATGCCGGTTTAAAGGACGAGATTGAGTCATGGCAGAAGCAGTCGCCAATAACGTTCCGGCCAAGGCCACTCCAATAGACGGCAAGCCGCCGCTGTTCGGGTTGTCCTTCCTGGAAAACCTCTCCGAGATGACCATGTTGCGTCAGGTGGGCCTGTTGGTTGGCCTGGCTGCGAGCGTGGCGATTGGCTTTGCCGTGGTGTTGTGGTCCCAGCAACCGGACTACCGGCCTCTGTACGGCAGCCTTGCCGGCATGGACGCCAAGCAGGTCATGGATACCCTGGCCTCCGCCGATATTCCCTACACCGTCGAACCCAACTCCGGTGCCTTGCTGGTCAAGGCCGATGACCTGTCCCGTGCGCGGCTCAAACTCGCGGCCGCTGGTGTCACTCCCAGCGACGGCAACATCGGTTTTGAAATCCTCGACAAGGATCAGGGGCTCGGTACCAGCCAGTTCATGGAAGCGACCCGCTATCGTCGTGGCCTCGAAGGCGAACTGGCCCGCACCATTTCCAGCCTGAACAACGTCAAGGGTGCCCGCGTGCACCTGGCGATTCCGAAAAGCTCGGTGTTCGTGCGCGACGAACGCAAGCCTAGCGCTTCGGTTCTGGTTGAACTCTATTCCGGTCGCTCACTCGAACCCGGCCAGGTCGTGGCCATCATCAACCTGGTGGCGACCAGCGTTCCCGAACTCAGCAAGTCGCAGATCACTGTCGTCGACCAGAAGGGCACCCTGCTCTCGGATCAGGCGGAAAACTCCGAACTGACCATGGCCGGCAAGCAATTCGACTACAGCCGTCGCATGGAAAGCATGCTCACCCAGCGTGTGCACAACATCCTGCAACCGGTGCTGGGCAATGACCGTTACAAGGCCGAAGTCTCGGCCGACGTGGATTTCAGTGCGGTCGAGTCGACCTCCGAGCAGTTCAATCCGGACCAGCCTGCACTGCGCAGCGAACAGTCAGTCAACGAACAACGTACTGCCAGCAACGGCCCGCAAGGTGTGCCGGGTGCCTTGAGCAACCAGCCGCCGTCGCCGGCCTCCGCGCCGCAAACCACCGGTGGCGCCACCGCTTCGGCCGGCATGGTGCAGCCAGGCCAGCCGCTGATTGACGCCAACGGCCAGCAAATCATGGACCCGGCCACCGGTCAGCCGATGCTCGCGCCGTATCCGGCGGACAAGCGTCAACAATCGACCAAGAACTTCGAACTCGACCGTTCCATCAGCCATACCAAGCAGCAGCAGGGCCGATTGAATCGCCTGTCGGTGTCGGTTGTCGTTGATGATCAGGTCAAAATCAACCCGGCCAATGGCGAAACCACTCGTGCGCCATGGAGCGCCGACGAATTGGCACGCTTCACTCGCCTGGTTCAGGACGCGGTCGGTTTCGATGCCAGCCGTGGTGACAGCGTCAGTGTGATCAACATGCCGTTCTCCGCCGAGCGCGGTGAAGTGATTGCCGATATTCCGTTCTACTCCCAGCCGTGGTTCTGGGACATCGTCAAGCAAATGCTGGGTGTGCTGTTCATTCTGGTGCTGGTGTTCGGTGTGCTGCGTCCGGTGCTCAACAACATCACCGGTGGTGGCACAGGCAAGCAGTTGGCTGGTATCGGCAGCGACGTCGAGTTGGGTGGCATGGGTGGTCTGGATGGCGAGTTGGCCAACGACCGCATCAGTCTTGGCGGCCCGCAAAGCATTCTGCTGCCGAGCCCGAGCGAAGGCTATGACGCTCAGTTGAACGCAATCAAGAGTCTGGTGGCAGAAGATCCGGGTCGGGTGGCCCAGGTCGTGAAAGAGTGGATTAACGCAGATGAGTGATAACCGAGCCATTGCCGCCAAACTGTCCAAGGTCGACAAGGCCGCCATCCTGTTGCTGTCCCTGGGCTCCACCGACGCTGCCCAGGTGCTGCGCCACATGGGCCCCAAAGAGGTTCAGCGCGTGGGTGTGGCCATGGCCCAGATGGGTAATGTGCACCGCGAGCAGGTCGAGCAGGTGATGAGCGAGTTCATCGACATCGTCGGCGACCAGACCGGCCTGGGCGTCGGCTCCGACGACTATGTGCGCAAAATGCTCACCCAGGCCCTGGGCGAAGACAAGGCCAACGGCCTGATCGACCGCATCCTGCTCGGTGGCAACACCAGCGGCCTCGACAGCCTGAAGTGGATGGAGCCGCGCGCCGTCGCCGACGTGATTCGCTACGAACACCCGCAGATCCAGGCGATCGTGGTGGCATACCTCGACCCGGACCAGGCCGGTGAAGTGCTCGG
This sequence comes from Pseudomonas sp. P1_F7, assembly GCF_056405655.1. Lineage (NCBI taxonomy): Bacteria > Pseudomonadati > Pseudomonadota > Gammaproteobacteria > Pseudomonadales > Pseudomonadaceae > Pseudomonas > Pseudomonas sp. P1_F7. Next base: position 172,063 of record NZ_JBFUBR010000006.1, on the reverse strand, counting down.
CAACTTCGACCACAAGGTGCGACTGGACATCATCCTGCGGGTGTCCTCGCTGAACACCGTACAGCCAGCGGCCCTGAAAGAACTCAACCAGATTCTCGAGAAGCAGTTCTCCGGCAACTCGAATGCCTCGCGCACGAACCTGGGTGGCATCAAGCGCGCGGCGGACATCATGAACTTCCTCGACAGCTCGATCGAAGGCCAGTTGATGGACTCGATCCGCGAAGTCGACGAAGACCTGTCCGGTCAGATCGAAGACCTCATGTTCGTCTTCAACAACCTGGCCGATGTCGATGACCGCGGGATCCAGGCGCTGCTCCGCGAGGTGTCCTCCGATGTGCTGGTGCTGGCCCTCAAGGGGTCGGACGAAGGCGTCAAGGAGAAGATCTTCAAGAACATGTCCAAGCGTGCGGCGGAACTGTTGCGCGACGACCTGGAAGCCAAGGGCCCGGTGCGCGTCAGCGACGTGGAAACCGCGCAGAAGGAAATCCTCACCATCGCCCGCCGTATGGCCGAAGCCGGAGAAATCGTTCTCGGCGGCAAGGGCGGCGAGGAAATGATCTAACACCATGGTCAAGAATGATGATGCACCCACTGACCTGATCCGGGCCAGGGATGTCAGTGGCTTCGAGTCCTGGGCTCTGCCCAGCTTCGACCCGCCGGAGCCCGAACCTGAACCGGAACCTGAGCCCGAACCGCCGGAAATGGAGGAAGTGCCGCTGGAGGAAGTCCAGCCACTGACCCTCGAAGAGCTCGAAAGCATTCGCCAGGAAGCCTACAACGAAGGTTTCGCGGTGGGTGAGAAGGAAGGTTTCCACAGCGCCACGCTCAAGGTCCGCCAGGAAGCCGAAGTGGCCCTGACCGCCAAGATTGCGGCGCTGGGACAATTGATGACCCATCTGTTCGAGCCCATCGCCGAGCAGGACACCCAGATTGAACAGTCCCTGGTCGACCTCGTGCAACACATCACCAAACAGGTGATCCAGCGAGAACTGGCCATCGACTCGACACAAATCGAACACGTCATGCGCGACGCCCTCAAGCTGTTGCCGTTGGGCGTGGGCAATGTGCGGCTGTACATCAATCCGCAGGATTTCGAACAGGTCAAAGCCCTGCGCGAACGCCATGAAGAAACCTGGCGCATCGTCGAGGACGAATCATTGTTGCCCGGCGGTTGCCGGGTCGAAACGGAGCACAGCCGCATCGACGCCACGGTCGAGACCCGCATCGCGCGGGTAATGGACAAGCTGTTCGATCAGTTGCACGAACAATCCTTGCACCCGGCTGCGCCGGACTTGAGCCTGGAACTGCCGGTCGACAGCAAGCCTGTGACCGCGCTAAAAGGGGATGTGCCTGGTGCGCCTTGAACGCACCAGCTTCGCCAGGCGCCTGGGCAGTTACGCCGAGGCGACTACGCTTGCCGGTGCGCCGATCCTTGAGGGCCGCTTGCTGCGCATGGTCGGCCTGACCCTCGAAGCCGAAGGCCTGCGCGCCGCCATGGGTAGCCGCTGCATGGTGATCAACGACGACAGCTATCACCCGGTGCAGGTTGAAGCCGAAGTGATGGGTTTCTCCGGCAGTAAAGTCTTTCTGATGCCGGTCGGCAGCGTCGCCGGTATTGCGCCCGGCGCCCGTGTCGTTCCTCTGTCAGATAGCGGGCGTTTGCCAATGGGCATGAGTATGCTCGGGCGGGTGCTGGATGGCGCTGGTCGTGCATTGGACGGCAAGGGCGGGATGAGGGCCGAAGACTGGGTGCCAATGGACGGCCCGACCATCAACCCGCTCAAGCGCGAACCGATCAGCGAACCGCTGGACGTGGGTATCCGTTGCATCAACGGCATGTTGACGGTTGGTCGCGGCCAGCGGCTCGGCCTGTTTGCCGGCACCGGTGTCGGTAAATCGGTATTGTTGGGGATGATGACGCGCTTTACCGAGGCCGACATTATCGTCGTCGGGCTGATCGGTGAGCGAGGTCGTGAAGTTAAAGAATTCATCGAGCACATCCTCGGTGAAGAAGGGCTCAAGCGTTCAGTGGTGGTGGCGTCCCCGGCGGACGATGCGCCGCTGATGCGCCTGCGCGCCGCCATGTATTGCACGCGCATCGCCGAGTATTTCCGCGACAAGGGCAAGAACGTCCTGTTGCTGATGGATTCCCTGACCCGTTTTGCCCAGGCCCAGCGGGAAATCGCCCTGGCTATTGGCGAGCCGCCGGCGACCAAGGGCTATCCGCCATCGGTATTCGCCAAGCTGCCGAAGCTGGTGGAGCGGGCCGGCAACGCGGAGAAGGGCGGAGGTTCAATCACCGCGTTCTACACCGTGCTGTCCGAAGGCGACGACCAGCAGGACCCGATTGCCGACTCGGCGCGGGGCGTGCTCGACGGGCACATCGTGCTGTCCCGGCGACTGGCCGAGGAAGGGCATTACCCGGCCATCGATATCGAGGCGTCCATCAGCCGGGTGATGCCGGCGGTGGTGTCGCCGGAACACATGACCCGTGCGCAGTATTTCAAGCAGTTGTGGTCGCGTTATCAGCAGAGCCGGGACCTGATTAGCGTCGGTGCCTACGTCGCCGGCGGTGACCGTGAGACCGATCTGGCGATTTCCCTGCAGCCGCAATTGGTCAAATACTTGCGTCAGGGCCTCAACGACAGCATTAGCCTGGGCGAAAGCGAAGCGTATCTCGCCTCGATCTTCGCGCCCGCGGCAGGCGGTTAAGCGGTTATGGCCCAGAGTCGGGCAGGAAGGCTGGCGCCGGTGGTGGAAATGGCCGAAAAGGCCGAGAAAACCGCGGTCCAGCGTCTGGGGCACTTTCAAGGGCAGGTTCGCCTGGCGGAAAGTAAACTCGCCGACCTCGAAGCCTTCCGTCTCGACTATCAGGAACAATGGATCGTACGCGGCAGCGGCGGCGTCTCGGGTCAATGGTTGCTGGGCTATCAGGGCTTTCTCGCGCAACTGGGCACGGCCATCGACCAGCAGCGGCAAAGCCTGGCCTGGCATCAAAACAATCTGAACAAGGCCCGGGAAACCTGGCAGCAGGCGTTTGCCCGGGTCGAAGGTTTGCGCAAGCTGGTTCAGCGCTATGCCGATGAGGCGCGGGCGCTTGAAGACCGGCGCGAACAGAAACTGCTGGATGAATTGTCCCAGCGCTTGCCGCGCGAAAACCCGTATTGAGCGCGCTTTCGAAAAACAGGCTGGCTTGCCCCCATCCACAGCTGGTGCTAAACCTTCTAAACGTTCTCCAACGACAAGGAAGCCATTGAATGTCAGTCGTTACCGAAGTGTCCCCTGATGGGCAAAAGTTGACGATATCGGTCAAAGGACGATTCGATTTCGCCAAGCATCAGGAATTTCGTCAGTCCTACGAAGATAAACAGCTATCGGCGGTTGTGGTCGACCTGAAAGACGCCACTTACCTCGACAGCTCGGCCCTGGGCATGCTGCTTTTGCTGCGCGATCACGCCGGTGGCGACGACTCCGATGTGCGCGTCGTCAACAGCAGTACCGACGTGCGCAAAATCCTCGCCATCTCCAACTTCGACAAGCTGTTCGACATCAGTTGATTGCCATGCAACCACTGGAGCCGCTGACGATCCTGATAGCCGAGGACAGCGCCGCCGATCGCCTGCTGTTGTCGAGCATCCTGCGCCGCCAGGGGCACGCAGTGCTGACGGCGGCCAACGGTGCCGAAGCGGTTGACGCGTTTCGCCAGCAACACCCGCACCTGGTGTTGATGGACGCGATGATGCCGGTGATGGACGGCTTCGAGGCAGCCCGGCAAATCAAGGCCCTGGCCGGGGAAACCCTGGTGCCGATCATCTTCCTCACATCGTTGTCCGAAAGCGAAGCCCTGGCCCGTTGCCTGGAAGTCGGCGGTGACGACTTTCTGGCGAAACCCTATAACCAGGTGATTCTCGCTGCCAAGATCAAGGCGATGGATCGCTTGCGGCGCTTGCAGGACACCGTGCTGCACCAACGTGACCAGATCGCCCGGCACCACGACTACCTGCTCAATGAGCAGCGCGTGGCCAAGGCGGTTTTCGACAAGGTGGCGCACTCCGGCTGCCTGAATGCCGCTCCGAATATCCGTTATCTGCAATCGCCCTATGCGCTGTTCAACGGCGACCTGTTGCTGGCCGCGTTCACCCCGGCCGGAGACATGCATGTGCTGTTGGGCGACTTCACCGGCCACGGTCTGCCAGCGGCAGTGGGCGCCATGCCCCTGGCCGAAGTCTTTTACGGGATGACCGCCAAGGGCTATAGCCTGGCGGAAACCCTGCGCGAGATGAATGCCAAGCTCAAGCGCATCCTGCCGGTGGACATGTTCTGCTGCGCCACGTTGCTGTGCCTGAGTTTTCAGCGTCGTTCGGTGGAAGTCTGGAACGGCGGAATGCCGGACGGTTACCTGCATTGCATTGCCAGTGGCGAGCGAACGCCTCTGCCAGCGCGACACCTGCCTTTGGGTGTGCTGAGCCCGGAATCCTTCGATGAGCGTACCGAGGTGTTCCCCATGGCGCTCGGGGATCGGGTGTTTCTCTTGTCCGATGGCGTGATTGACACCTGTGACGCCAATGACCAGTTGTTTGGCGTGCAGCGATTGCAGCAGGTGTTTGCCGCCAATCGGCAGCCGGAAGAGCTGTTCGAAGAGATCGAGCAGGCGCTGCGACAGTTTGGCGGAGAAGCGCGCGACGATGTCAGCATGGTCGAAATCAGCCTGCTGGAGCCGGCGCAGATCACGCCGCCGGCATTGGTCTACTCCGACAGCGGCCAGTCCTGCCCGCTGGACTGGTCGGTGAGTTTCGAGTTTCGCGCCGCCACGCTCAAGCGCTTCAATCCGTTACCCTATCTGTTGCAGTTGCTGCTTGAGGTCCATGGCCTTCGGGCTCAGAGCGGTGCGCTCTACAGTGTTTTGGCGGAGCTCTATTCCAATGCGCTGGAGCATGGCGTGCTGGGGCTGGATTCGAGCCTCAAGCGCGATGCCTCGGGGTTTGCTCGGTATTATCAAGAGCGCAATACCCGGCTGGACGGGCTGCAGGAAGGCTATGTACGGTTACATTTGCAGGTGGCGCCAACAGACGATGGCGGCTGCCTGACCATTCACATCGAAGACAGCGGCAAGGGTTTCGATGTCGAGCGGGTGATGGCAAGACCTGTGGATGACATCCGCCTGTCGGGACGTGGGGTCAGTCTGATCCGCCAGTTGGGGCGTAATGCCCACTGGACCGACAATGGTCGAAGTGCACGCGTGGAGTTTATCTGGGAGCCTCTGGCATAATCCGCGCATTCTTGATCAAGGAGTGAGCAAGTGGACGACACACATGTGGATCGTGGCGTACTGAGTGCATTGCAGGAAGTGATGGAGGAGGGCTATCCGGACTTGCTGGATATCTTTCTTGCGGACTCCGAAGAGCGCCTGAACGTCTTGAGAACGGCCGACAGTACCGCAGTGCTCGTTGAGACCGCCCATAGTTTCAAAGGCAGCAGCAGCAATATGGGCGCGCTCAGGCTGACCGAGCTGTGCCATCAACTTGAGCAGCAGGCCAGAAGTTTGCCATGCGCCGCCGTTCAGGAACTGGTCGGCGAAATCGACCGCGAGTTCGCCGGTATCCGGCCTCTTTACGAAGCTGAACGACAGCGTTGCCCGGCGAAAATCTGAGCATGCGCTGCATTTGGTCTCCTTCGAGTGAAACTGGCTCGACCTTTGCAGTTACTTATCCAACTGTACTTACGAGCCCCGTGCAGCGGAGACCGTTTCATGCCCGTTACCCCCAATATTCTGCTTCAGGCCTCCAGGCAGGCCAAGACTCAGGCCGCCTCCGCCAATCCTCCGGCGCTGACCGCTGAGCCCGGGGACAAGGCCGCAAGCTTCGCTCACGTCTACGCCAATCAGGCCCAGAACAAGCCCAATGCGTTGGCGGATGCCTCGGTCAAGTCGAGTCGCGACAAAGCCTGCGATGTCGCCGGAAAAAAAGACGCTGGCGACGACAAGTCTGCCGCCGGGGAACCGGTGGTTGCCGATGGCGGCAAATCCTTGCCTGCCGACACGCCGGTGCAGGCTGACGACAAGACCGCCAGCGATGATGCGTCAGATGCCGACCAGGCTCCGGTCGTCAATGCCGCACCGCTCGATCCGGCGCTTGATCCTTCATTGCAACCCGTCGTACCGGCACCGGTAGCCCCCGCCGTGGTCGACACCGTGCAATCTGGCGCTGAAGCGCCGGTAGCTGCCGCGGCTACAGATGCAATCGCTCCAGCGCTGGCCGCTGCCGGCGGTGTTTTCGATCCCTCGACCGATCCGCTCGACGCATTGCCGGCGGTGCGCCTGGCGATGGAACAGAGCGGTCACGTATCGGCTTCCAGCCAGGCGCAGCCCAAGGCTGCACCGACACAGGCGCAAGCCCAGGCTGACGGAGAGCTGACGTCGGCGCAAAACTTTGCCGCCGGCATGGCGACCATGCTCGATGTTCAGGGCGACAAGAGCAGCACCAGCCAAGGCGACGACAAGGCTTTCAGTGGCTTGATCGATGATGGTCTGAAGGATCTCAAGTCCGCCAGCAGCGACACCCGTGTCGATGATTTCGCCAGCCGTCTGGCAGCGCTGACCCAGGCGGCCACACCGAAGACAACCAATGCCTTGCCGGTGAACCAGCCGATCGCCATGCACCAGAGCGGTTGGACCGAAGAGGTGGTGAACCGGGTCATGTACCTGTCCAGCGCCAACCTCAAGGCGGCGGACATTCAGTTGCAGCCCGCGGAGCTCGGGCGTCTGGACATTCGGGTGAACATGGTTCCCGATCAACAGACCCAGGTCACGTTCATGAGTGCGCATCCGGGGGTGCGTGAGGCGCTGGATGGCCAGGTCCATCGCTTGCGCGACATGTTCGCGCAGCAGGGCATGGGGCAGGTCGATGTCAACGTTTCGGACCAGTCCCGTGGTTCGCAGCAAGGGCAGGAACAAGCCCGGCAAAGCCAGGCCGGGCGGACCAGCGCCAGCGGCGGTCGCCTCGATTCGATGGATGACGACGTGGCCCCGGGCATTGCTGAAATGGCTGCCAATACCACCAGCGTGATCGGCTCCAGCGCGGTCGATTACTACGCCTGACCAAACCAACACCTGACCCTGTGGTTTTGCAGTGTTGCTCGGATTGCTGGCAGTCCGTCGCTCCATCTCCCACCACACTTCTGGCATAACACTTGCTCTTGCCTTGCCGTGCGACTGTGAAAACCCGATTAGTGACGGATTATTGGCATGGCGAAGAGCGACGCAGCAGTAAAAGACCCCACAACCAAAGGCAAACTCAAGCTGATTATCTTGATCGTGGTGGCCCTGCTGCTGGCGATCGGTGTGTCCGTGGGGGCGACCTGGTACTTCATGCACAGCGCTCAGAGCAAGCCTGCCGCGGTCGAGGCGCAGACCGCTCCTGTCGGCAAGCAGCCAGCGATTTTCGAGTCGATGGCACCGGCTTTCGTGGCCAACTTCAACCAGAACGGTCGCCAGCGCTACATGCAAGTGAGCATCACCATGCTCGCGCGCAACCAGGCGGATCTGGATGCGCTCAAGGTTCACATGCCGGTGATCCGCAATAACCTGGTCATGCTGTTCTCCGGGCAGGACTTCGCGACCCTCGCCTCGCCGGTCGGCCAGGAAATGCTGCGGCAGAAAGCCACCGCCAGCGTGCAGGAAGTGGCGCAGAAAGAGCTCGGCAAAGTGGTGATCGAACAGTTGCTTTTCACTAATTTCGTACTGCAGTAGGAACACGACATGGCCGTGCAGGACCTGCTGTCCCAGGATGAGATCGACGCGCTGTTGCATGGCGTCGACGATGGTCTGGTACAGACCGATAACGCTGCCGACCCCGGCACTGTCAAAAGCTATGACCTGACCAGCCAGGATCGTATCGTCCGTGGACGCATGCCGACCCTGGAAATGATCAACGAGCGTTTCGCCCGCTATACCCGCATCAGCATGTTCAACATGCTGCGTCGCTCGGCAGACGTTGCGGTCGGCGGCGTGCAGGTGATGAAGTTCGGCGAATACGTGCACTCGCTGTACGTGCCGACCAGTCTCAATCTGGTCAAGATCAAACCTCTGCGCGGCACCGCGCTATTCATCCTCGACGCCAAGCTGGTGTTCAAGCTGGTGGACAACTTCTTCGGCGGCGACGGCCGGCACGCCAAGATCGAAGGGCGTGAATTCACGCCGACCGAACTGCGTGTGGTGCGCATGGTGCTGGAGCAGGCGTTTGTCGATCTGAAGGAAGCCTGGCAGGCGATCATGGAAGTCAACTTCGAGTACATCAACTCCGAAGTGAACCCGGCCATGGCCAACATCGTAGGCCCGAGCGAAGCCATTGTGGTGTCGACCTTCCACATCGAACTCGATGGCGGTGGTGGCGACCTGCACGTGACCATGCCGTACTCGATGATCGAGCCAGTGCGCGAAATGCTCGATGCCGGCTTCCAGTCGGACCTCGACGACCAGGACGAACGCTGGGTCAACGCCTTGCGCCAGGACGTGCTGGACGTCGACGTGCCGATCGGTGCGACGGTGGCTCGTCGTCAGTTGCGCCTGCGCGACATCCTGCACATGCAGCCGGGGGATGTGATCCCGGTCGACATGCCGGAAGAAATGATCATGCGCGCCAACGGCGTGCCGGCCTTCAAGGTCAAGATGGGCTCGCACAAGGGCAACCTGGCGTTGCAAGTGATCGAGCCGATCGTGCGCCGTTGACCGGCGCTCCTGCTCATTCGCGATTAACCGAATTCTGAATTTTTGCTCGCCGAGGACACTGACAATATGAACATACAGGACGACCAGGCTCTGGCCGATGAGTGGGCGGCAGCCCTGGAAGAAACCGGTGATGCCGGGCAGGCTGACATCGACGCCTTGCTGGCAGCCGATTCCGGCAATTCCGCGTCCAACCGCCTGCCAATGGAAGAGTTCGGCAGCGTGCCGAAAAACAACGATCCGGTCAGCCTCGAAGGGCCGAACCTGGACGTGATCCTCGATATCCCGGTGTCGATTTCCATGGAAGTGGGCAGCACCGAGATCAACATCCGCAACCTGCTGCAACTGAACCAGGGGTCGGTGATCGAGCTTGATCGCCTGGCCGGCGAGCCGCTGGATGTACTGGTCAATGGCACGCTCATCGCCCACGGCGAAGTGGTGGTGGTCAACGAGAAGTTCGGCATCCGCCTGACGGACGTGATCAGCCCAAGCGAACGCATCAAGAAGCTGCGCTGAGTGAAAAAGGTTCTGGGGTTTGTGCTGGCGATGCCGTTCAGCGTGCTGGCGGCCGAACCGGTCGCAACGGCGACCACGGCTGCTGCACCGGCGGTGAGCAGCGGTGTGGCTGGCCAGCTGACACAACTGGTGTTCGGCTTGCTGCTGGTGCTGGGGCTGATCTTTCTTCTCGCCTGGTTGCTGCGTCGGGTCCAGCAGGCCGGTCCGGCCGGCAAGGGGCAGGTGATCGAGATTGTCGGCTCCCGCGCGCTGGGTCCTCGCGACCGCCTGATGCTGGTGCAGGTCGGCAACGAGCAGATTCTGTTGGGCCTGAGCCCGGGAAGCATCACTGCGCTGCACGTCCTCAAGGAGCCGGTGCAAGTGCCGAGTACCGAAAAGCCGACGCCGGAATTTGCCCAGCGCCTGCTGGAGATGCTGGGTAAAGATCAGAAGGATAAGAAGTAATGGGTGCGCTACGCATCGTCTTGACGCTGACCCTGATGCTGGTCGCGCCGCTGGCTTTCGCCGCCGACCCGCTGTCGATTCCGGCAATCACCCTGGGCACCAACGCGCAGGGTGCGCAGGAATACTCGGTCAGCCTGCAAATCCTGCTGATCATGACCGCGCTGAGTTTTATCCCGGCGTTTGTCATGCTGATGACCAGTTTCACCCGGATCATCATTGTCTTCTCGATCCTGCGCCAGGCCCTGGGCCTGCAACAGACACCGTCGAACCAGATCCTCACCGGCATGGCGCTGTTCCTGACCCTGTTCATCATGGCGCCGGTGTTCGACCGCGTGAACCAGGACGCCTTGCAGCCGTATCTGGCGGAAAAACTGACGGCCCAGGACGCGGTCGCCAAGGCGCAGGTACCGATCAAGGATTTCATGCTCGCCCAGACCCGCACCAGTGATCTGGAGCTGTTCATGCGTCTGTCCAAGCGCACTGACATCGCGACGCCGGATCAGGCGCCGTTGACCATCCTGGTGCCGGCCTTCGTGACCTCCGAGCTGAAAACGGCGTTCCAGATCGGCTTCATGATCTTCATTCCGTTCCTGATCATCGACCTGGTCGTGGCCAGCGTGCTGATGGCCATGGGTATGATGATGCTCTCGCCGCTAATCATTTCCCTGCCGTTCAAGATCATGTTGTTCGTGCTGGTGGATGGCTGGGCGCTGATCATCGGCACGCTGGCCAGCAGCTTCGGCGGTGTCTCGCCATGACGCCGGAAGTAGCGGTCGACATCTTTCGCGAAGCGCTGTGGCTGACCACCATGATGGTGGCGGTGCTGGTGATTCCGAGCCTGCTGGTCGGCCTGCTGGTGGCGATGTTCCAGGCCGCCACCCAGATCAACGAACAGACCCTGAGCTTTCTGCCGCGTCTGCTGGTGATGCTGGTGACCCTGATCGTGGCCGGTCCGTGGCTGGTGCAGACCTTCATGGAATACATCCTGCAGTTGTACGGCAGTATTCCGCAGGTCATCGGCTAAGCCATGTCGTCGCTACTGCAACTGACCGATACCCAGATCAGCACCTGGGTGGCGACGTTCATGTTGCCGCTGTTTCGCGTCGGCGCCTTGCTGATGGTTATGCCGGTATTCGGCACCTCACTGGTGCCTAAACGTATCCGCCTGTATTTCGCCCTCGCCATCACCGTGGTCATCGCCCCCAACCTGCCACCGATGCCGCCAGTGAATGCGCTGGATTTAAGCGGCCTGCTGCTGATTGCCGAACAGATCCTCGTCGGCGCAATCCTCGGTTTCTCTTTGCAGTTGTTCTTTCAGGCGTTCGTGGTGGCGGGGCAGATTGTCGCGATCCAGATGGGCATGGGTTTCGCCTCGATGGTCGACCCCACCAACGGCGTGTCGGTGGCGGTGATCGGGCAGTTCTTCACCATGCTGGTGACGCTGATGTTCCTGGCGATGAACGGCCATCTGGTGGTGTTCGAGGTGCTGACCGAGAGCTTCACCACGCTGCCGGTCGGCAGCGGCCTGATGGTCAATCATTACTGGGAGCTGGCCGGCAAGCTCGGCTGGGTGCTTGGCGCGGCGCTGCTGTTGGTGCTGCCGGCGATCACCGCGCTGCTGGTGGTCAACATCGCGTTTGGCGTGATGACCCGGGCGGCGCCGCAACTGAACATTTTCTCCATCGGCTTCCCGCTGACCCTGGTACTCGGCCTGTTTATCGTCTGGGTCGGGCTGGCGGACATTCTCAATCAGTATCAACCGCTGGCCACCGAGGCCTTGCAGTTTTTACGCGAACTGGCACAGGCGCGCTGAGTCATGGCTGAGAGCGAAAGCGGTCAGGACAAAACAGAAGACCCCACGGAGAAAAAGAAAAAGGACGCCCGTGAGAAGGGTGAGATTGCCCGTTCCAAGGAACTCAATACCCTGGCAATCATGCTCGCCGGAGCTGGCGCATTGCTGGTGTTCGGTGGGGCGCTGGCCCAGGAAATGATGGACCTGATGCGCCTGAACTTTTCCCTGTCGCGGGACGTGGTGCTGGACCAGCGCTCGATGGGCACCTACTTGCTGCACTCGGGACAGATTGCTTTGCTGGCGATTCAACCGGTGATGATCACCTTGCTGCTGGCCGCGTTGATCGGCCCGATTTCCCTTGGCGGCTGGCTGTTTTCTGCCGGCACCATGGCGCCCAAGTTCAGCCGGATGAACCCCGGCGCCGGGCTCAAGCGCATGTTCTCGGCCAAAGCCGTGGCCGAACTGCTCAAGGCTCTGGCGAAGTTTTTCATCGTGCTGTTCGTGGCCCTGCTGGTGTTGTCGGCGGACATCGACGACCTGTTGCGCATCGCCCACGAGCCGCTGGACCGGGCGATCACTCACAGCCTGCAAGTGGTCGGCTGGAGCACGTTATGGATGGCTTGCGGATTGATCATCATCGCTGCCGTGGACGTGCCGATCCAGCTCTGGGAAAGCATCAAGAAACTGAAAATGACCAAGCAGGAAGTGCGTGACGAGCACAAGGACCAGGAAGGCCGACCTGAGGTCAAACAACGCATTCGCCAGTTGCAGCGCGAAATGTCCCAGCGGCGGATGATGGCGGCGATCCCCGACGCCGACGTGGTCATCACCAACCCGACGCACTACGCCGTGGCCCTCAAGTACGACCCGGACAAGAGCGGCGCGCCGATGCTGATCGCCAAGGGCAGCGACTTCCTGGCCTTGAAGATCCGTGAAATCGCGGCGGCCAACGAGATTCTGCTGCTGGAATCGCCGGCGTTGGCGCGGTCGATCTATTACTCCACGGAGCTGGAGCAGGAAATCCCTGGCGGCCTGTACCTCGCCGTCGCCCAGGTACTGGCCTACGTCTACCAGATTCGCCAGTACCGCGCAGGCAAGGGCAAGCGGCCGGATCCGCTAAAAGATGACCTGCCGATCCCGCCGGACCTGCGCCGCGATTCCTGAGCCGGGCGCAGTTCCTTTGTGGGAGCGAGCTTGCTCGCGATAGCGCCTGCACAGGCACAATGTGTGTCGACTGACACACCGCCATCGCGAGCAAGCTCGCTCCCACAGAATCCTTCAAAACCCCTCTATTTCTTGCCTATGCAAAAGTTGGAAAGCTTCTTGCAGTAGCCGCCCCGAGCCTGCTTCAGGCGTCAAAAGTTTGCTTTAAAGGAACGGGGAAAACCGGTGGATCGCTCTCAGTTAATCAACAGTGCCCGCAGCAACATTGCCGACCTCAGTCGAGGCAATCTGGGCGTGCCGCTGTTGCTGCTGGTCATGCTGGCGATGATGATGTTGCCGGTGCCGCCGTTCCTGCTGGACGTGTTCTTCACCTTCAACATTGCGCTGTCCATCGTCGTGCTGCTGGTGTGCGTTTACGCCTTGCGGCCGCTGGATTTCGCGGTGTTCCCGACCATTTTGCTGGTGGCGACGCTATTGCGCCTGGCGTTGAACGTGGCCTCCACCCGGGTGGTGATGCTCCACGGTCAGGATGGCCATGCCGCCGCCGGCAAGGTGATCCAGGCCTTCGGTGAGGTGGTGATCGGCGGTAACTACGTGGTCGGTATCGTGGTCTTCGCGATCTTGATGATCATCAACTTCGTCGTGGTGACCAAGGGTGCGGGGCGGATTTCCGAGGTGAGCGCACGTTTCACCCTCGATGCGATGCCCGGCAAACAAATGGCGATCGACGCCGACCTCAACGCCGGCCTGATCGATCAGGCCCAGGCCAAGGCCCGTCGTTCGGAGGTTGCGCAGGAAGCCGAGTTCTACGGCTCCATGGACGGTGCCAGCAAGTTCGTCCGTGGTGATGCCATTGCCGGCCTGTTGATCCTGTTCATCAACCTGATCGGCGGCATGGCGGTCGGTATCTTCCAGCACGGCATGACCTTCGGCGACGCCGGCAAGGTGTATGCGCTGCTGACCATCGGTGACGGTTTGGTGGCGCAATTGCCATCACTGTTGTTATCGACAGCCGCGGCGATCATGGTGACCCGTGCTTCCGGTTCGGAGGACATGGGTAAGCAAATCAATCGCCAGATGTTCGCCTCGCCCAAGGCGCTGGCGGTAGCAGCCGGTTTGATGGCGGTCATGGGCCTGGTGCCCGGCATGCCGCACTTCTCGTTCCTGAGCATGGCGGCCCTGGCGGCCGGTGGCGCTTACCTGTTCTGGAAAAAGCAGAACGTCGCCAAAGTGCAGGCCCTGCAAGAGGTCAAGCGCCAGCAGGAGCTGCTGCCGTCGCCAGCCCGCGCCCAGGAAACCAAGGAACTTGGCTGGGATGACGTGACGCCAATCGACATGATCGGTCTGGAAGTGGGTTATCGCCTGATTCCGTTGGTGGACCGCAACCAGGGCGGCCAGTTGCTGGCGCGGATCAAGGGGGTGCGCAAGAAGCTGTCCCAGGATCTGGGCTTCTTGATGCCGACCGTGCATATCCGCGACAACCTCGACCTGGCGCCAAGCGCCTATCGTCTGACCCTCATGGGGGTGATCCTGGCCGAGGCGGAGATCTACCCGGATCGCGAGCTGGCGATCAATCCGGGGCAGGTCTACGGCACGCTCAACGGCATTACCGCCAAAGATCCGGCTTTCGGCCTGGAGGCGGTCTGGATCGAAGTCAGCCAGCGCGCCCAAGCGCAATCCCTCGGTTATACGGTGGTCGATGCCAGTACAGTAGTGGCTACCCACTTGAACCAGATACTCTACAAGCATTCCAGTGAACTGATCGGTCACGAAGAAGTGCAGCAACTCATGCAATTGCTGGCCAGAAGCTCGCCGAAACTGGCCGAGGAGCTGGTGCCGGGCGTGGTTTCGCTGTCGCAATTGCTCAAGGTGCTGCAAGCGCTGTTGGCCGAACAGGTGCCTGTGCGCGATATCCGCAGCATTGCCGAGGCGATCGCCAACAATGCCGCCAAGAGTCAAGATACCGCCGCGCTGGTGGCTGCCGTGCGGGTTGGCGTATCCCGTGCAATCGTCCAAAGCATTGTAGGCACTGAGTCGGAGCTGCCAGTTATCACGCTGGAGCCAAGGTTGGAACAGATATTGCTCAATAGTCTGCAAAAGGCAGGACAAGGCTCGGAAGAGGGCGTTCTGCTGGAGCCAAGCATGGCTGAGAAGCTGCAACGTTCGTTGATTGACGCGGCGCAGCGTCAGGAGATGCAAGGTCAGCCGGTGATTCTGCTGGTGGCCGGTCCGGTTCGCGCGATGCTCTCGCGATTTGGCCGGCTCGCAGTCCCGGGTTTGCATGTGTTGGCTTACCAGGAAATCCCTGACAACAAGCAAGTGACCATCGTTGCGACAGTAGGGCCCAACGGCTGAGGTAGTGGTTTATGCAAGTTAAGCGTTTTTTCGCCGCCGATATGCGTCAGGCCATGAAGCTGGTTCGCGATGAGCTGGGCGCTGATGCCGCCATTATTGGCAACCGCCGGATCGCCGGGGGGGTCGAACTGACGGCTGCGCTGGACTACAAGTTGTCGGCGCTGGCGCCACGGGTTCCGAACATGGAACTCGAAGACGAGCTGCGCAAGACTCAGTCGCGGATCGTCACTGCCCAGGCCGAATTGAGCCTGCGTAGCGATGGCGAGAGCGATGAGAGCACCAACCGTCAGTTGTTCGCCGGCTTGCCGTTGACCGCCGCCGAGCCGCTGATCGAGCCGACGTACGCCGAGCCCCTTCGCCCCGCACCGGCCGCTGCGCCAGCCTCCGGTGGTGTGGACCCGCGGGCGTTCGACTCGATGCGTTCCGAACTCAACAGCCTGCGCGAACTCATGGAAGTTCAACTCGGCTCCCTGGCCTGGAATCAGCTGCAAGGCAGCCGTCCGGACCAGGCCAACCTCTGGCGCCGCCTGCAACGCATCGGCCTGTCTGGCCCGCTGTCGCGCGACCTGCTGGCGCTGACTACCGAAATCGAAGAACCTCGTCAGGCCTGGCGCATGTTGCTGGCGCACCTGGCGCGCATGATCGTTACCCCGCAAGTCGAGCCGCTGGAAGAGGGCGGTGTGATCGCCATGGTCGGCCCTGCCGGCATGGGCAAGACCACCACCCTGGCCAAGCTGGCGGCCCGTTACGTGCTCAAGTACGGCGCGCAGAACATTGCGCTGGTGAGCATGGACAGCTTCCGCATCGGTGCCCAGGAGCAGCTCAAGACCCTGGGGCGCATTCTCAATGTGTCGGTGACCCACGTCGATCCGGGCCAGTCCCTGGTGCAAGCCCTGGAGCCATTGCTGCGCAAGCGTGTGGTGCTGATCGATACCGCCGGCCTGCAGGCCAGCGATCCGGCCCTGCGCATGCAGCTCGAAAGTCTGGCCGGTCGTGGCATTCGCTCGAAAAATTATCTGGTCCTGGCAACCACCAGCCAGAAACAGGTTCTAACCGCTGCTTATCACAGTTACAAGCGTTGTGGGCTCGCTGGCTGCATCCTGACTAAACTGGATGAAACGGCAAGTCTGGGCGAGGTGTTGAGCCTTGCCATCAGTCATGAACTGCCGGTGGCTTACCTGACCGATGGCCCGCGGATTCCGGATGATTTGCATCTGCCGCGTCGTCATCAGTTGGTCAGTCGCGCCGTGAGCGTGCAAATGCAGGAAGAACCCAGCGAAGAAGCCATGGCTGACATGTTCGCTGACATCTACCACAGCCCGACCAAGCAGGTTGGCTGAGGTAATAATGAACAGTTTTTGTACCTACATCGATGGTCTGCCATGCATTGTTCCGTTTGTGAACGCGCAGCCAGTAATGTGGCCTCCGTCTATGCAAGACAAGGTAAAGAAATAACATGGGCAGCATGCATCCCGTACAGGTGATCGCGGTGACCGGCGGCAAAGGTGGCGTCGGGAAAACTAATGTGTCAGTGAACTTGTCCCTGGCTCTGGCTGAGCTTGGCCGGCGCGTCATGCTGTTGGACGCCGACCTGGGACTGGCGAACGTCGACGTTCTGCTGGGCCTGACACCCAAACGAACCCTGGCCGACGTGATCGAAGGCCGCTGCGAACTGCGCGATGTACTGCTGCAGGGACCCGGCGGCATCCGTATCGTTCCGGCCGCATCCGGCACTCAGAGCATGGTGCATCTGAGTCCCGCGCAACACGCCGGCCTGATCCAGGCCTTCAGTGATATCGGCGACAACCTCGACGTATTGGTGATCGACACCGCTGCGGGCATTGGTGACTCGGTCGTCAGTTTCGTTCGCGCAGCCCAGGAAGTGCTGCTGGTGGTGTGCGACGAACCGACCTCGATTACCGACGCCTACGCGTTGATCAAGTTGCTCAATCGCGACTATGGCATGAACCGCTTCCGCGTCCTGGCCAACATGGCCCAGAGCCCGCAGGAAGGGCGCAATCTGTTCGCCAAGTTGACCAAGGTCACGGATCGCTTCCTCGACGTCGCCTTACAATACGTCGGCGCGGTGCCCTACGACGAAAGCGTGCGCAAGGCCGTGCAGAAACAGCGCGCCGTCTACGAGGCCTTCCCGCGTTCCAAGTGCTCGCTGGCGTTCAAGGCCATCGCACAAAAGGTTGATACCTGGCCGCTGCCTGCCAATCCGCGCGGGCACCTGGAGTTTTTCGTCGAGCGCCTCGTGCAACAAACAGCGGGACCTGTTCTATGACAGCCAGCGGCTACAACCTCTACAAGATATCGGCACGCGATGCGCAGTACGAGCTGATCGAGCGTTACGCGCCGCTGGTTAAACGCATTGCTTACCACTTGCTGGCGCGCTTGCCGGCCAGTGTCCAGGTCGAAGACCTGATCCAGGCCGGGATGATCGGCCTGCTTGAAGTGTCGACCAAATATGACGCCAGCAAAGGCGCCAGTTTCGAGACGTACGCGGGCATACGAATCCGCGGCGCCATGCTCGATGWAGTGCGCAAGGGGGACTGGGCGCCACGTTCGGTTCACCGCAATACGCGCATGGTCAGCGACGCCATTCGCTCGATTGAAGCGAAAACCGGTCGTGACGCTAAAGATCACGAAGTTGCGGCCGAACTCCAATTGAGTCTCGACGATTACTACGGAATTTTGAACGACACCCTGGGTAGCCGGTTATTCAGTTTCGACGATCTGTTGCAGGACGGCGAACACGAAGGGCTGCACGAGGATGGCGCGAGCGCTCATCTCGAGCCGTCACGCGATCTGGAAGATGAACGCTTCCAGGCTGCGCTGGCGGATGCGATTGCCAATTTGCCGGAGCGTGAGCGACTGGTGTTGGCGCTGTACTACGACGAAGAGTTGAACCTCAAGGAAATCGGTGAGGTCCTGGGGGTCAGCGAATCGCGGGTCAGCCAGTTACACAGCCAGTGCGCGGCCCGTTTGCGGGGGCGTTTGGGGGAGTGGCGAGCGCGCTGAAGGCAGTGTGGGGACACTGCGAACGAGGCCGGTGTGGTGTTGAACTGCGCCGGTCTCGATCTGTTGTGCTCCAGACAGTCATTGAGAGCTTTGCCGGATTGATTGAAATGGCGCGTCCAGGTGCTGGGCGCGTTTAAGACTGCTTGGAGGTCGAATTGGACAAGAACATGAAAATCCTCATCGTTGATGACTTCTCAACGATGCGGCGGATCATCAAGAACCTGCTGCGTGACCTTGGGTTCACCAACACCGTCGAGGCTGATGATGGCACTACCGCCATTCCGGTGCTCAACAGCGGAAGCATCGACTTTCTGGTAACGGACTGGAACATGCCTGGCATGACCGGTATCGATCTGCTGCGCCACGTGCGTGCCAATGAAAAGCTCAAGCACCTGCCGGTGCTGATGGTGACCGCTGAAGCCAAGCGTGAGCAGATCATCGAAGCGGCCCAGGCCGGCGTTAACGGCTATGTGGTCAAACCCTTCACGGCCCAGGCGTTGAAAGAAAAAATCGAGAAGATTTTCGAACGCATCGGTTGATGAGTGCGCCACGGGGGAGCTATGGGCAGTAACGAAACTTCATTGGGCGATTTTGAATCGACCCTGAAAAAACACGCCGTCGAATTGGTCGCGAGCCTTGAAAAAGGCAAGTTCGGCGATGCAGTGCAATTGATCCATGAGCTCAACCAGACCCGTGACCGCGGCCTGTATCAGGAAGTGGGCAAGCTCACTCGCGAACTGCATAGCGCGATCGTCAATTTCCATATTGACCCGCACATGCCGCAAGCCAAGGAAGTGTCCCAGATCACCGACGCCACCGAGCGTCTGGGGTATGTGGTCAAGCTGACCGAGGCCGCGGCCAACCGCACCATGGATCTGGTGGAAAGTGCCACGCCGCTGGTCAATAGCCTGGCGGATGAAGCCCAGGCCTTGAGCGCGGACTGGGGGCGCTTCATGCGTCGCGAAGTCGGCGCGCAAGAGTTTCGTGAGCTGGCCCGGCGGGTCGACGGGTTCCTGGCGCGCAGCGGCACGGACAATCGCGCGGTGTCGGGCAACCTCAACGACATCCTGCTCGCCCAGGATTACCAGGACCTCACGGGGCAAGTGATCAAGCGCGTGACCCAACTGGTCACCGAAGTAGAAAGCAACCTGCTCAAGCTCGTGCTCATGGCCAGTCAGGTGGACCGCTTTGCGGGCATCGAACATGACCGTGAAGCAATGCTTGCCGAAAAAGATCCACAAAAACATCTCTCTCAGGGTGAAGGTCCGCAGATTCATGCCGATAAAAGAGAAGACGTTGTGTCCGGTCAGGACGATGTGGACGATTTGTTATCCAGCCTGGGATTTTAGAGTTTTAGAATTTTAGGTTTTTTGGGTTTTTAGACCTGTAGGAGCACCCCCTTAATGAGCTTCGGCGCCGATGAAGAGATCCTTCAGGATTTCCTGGTTGAGGCCGGCGAGATTCTGGAGCAACTGTCCGAGCAACTGGTCGAGCTGGAAAGCCGTCCGGATGATGCGGATTTGCTCAATGCAATTTTTCGCGGTTTTCACACTGTAAAAGGGGGCGCCGGCTTCCTCCAGCTCAACGAACTGGTGGAGTGCTGCCACATCGCCGAGAACGTGTTCGACATCCTGCGCAAGGGTGAGCGGCGCGTCGACTCGGAACTGATGGACGTGGTTCTCGAAGCCCTGGACGCGGTGAACAGCATGTTCAGCGAAGTCCGCGAACGCAGCCCGATCACGGCCGCGACACCGGAACTGCTCGCGGCGCTGGCCCGTCTGGCCGAGCCGCAATCGGCTGACGAGGTGGCTGCTGCACCTGTCGCCGCCGTGGTCGAAGCGCCTGTGGCTGAAAGCGAGTCGGGCGATATCACCGACAACGAATTCGAACAACTGCTGGACTCGCTGAACGCCGTCAAGGCCCAGGCCGAGGCTCCGGCGGCTGCTCCAGCGCCCGCCAGCGATGCTACCGGCAGCGATGAAATCACCGATGCCGAGTTCGAGTCGTTGCTCGATCAGTTGCACGGCAAGGGCAAGTTCGCTGTTGACGCGGTGGTCTCGGCACCGGCTGTGCCAGAAGCACCGAAAGCTGCCGGCGACAGTTCCGATATTACTGATGACGAATTCGAAGCACTGCTCGACCAACTGCACGGCAAGGGTAACTTTGCTGTCGAGGCACTGGAGTCGGCCATCGCTTCGGTGCCTGCACCCGCGGCACCAATCGCAGCGGCGGCCGGCAGCGATCTGATTTCCGATCACGAGTTCGAAGCGCTGCTCGACGAATTGCACGGTAAAGGCAAGTTCAGTGACGTCGGCACCGCGACGGTGGCCAACGGTTCGAATGCTTCCGTTGCGGCACCGGCAGCCAAGGCTGCAGCGCCGAAACCTGTGGCCAAGGCCCCCGAGCCGAAAGCCGAAACACCGGCGCCTGCCGCCGCTGCACCGGCTGCGGCCCGTGCTCCGGCCGCGCCACCGGCGGAAAAACCGGCGAGCGAAGCCGAGACCACCGTGCGTGTCGATACCGCGCGTCTCGACGAGATCATGAACATGGTCGGCGAGTTGGTGCTGGTGCGTAACCGCCTGGTCCGCCTGGGCCTCAACAGCGGCGACGAAGCCATGTCCAAGGCCGTGTCGAACCTCGACGTGGTCACCGCCGACCTGCAAACCGCGGTCATGAAGACCCGGATGCAACCGATCAAGAAAGTCTTCGGACGCTTCCCGCGCCTGGTTCGCGACCTGGCTCGCCAGCTCAAGAAAGAGATCAACCTGGAACTGGTCGGCGAAGAAACCGACCTCGACAAGAACCTCGTCGAGGCCCTGGCCGACCCGCTGGTCCACTTGGTGCGCAATGCGGTCGACCACGGCATCGAGTCGCCGGAAGAACGCGAAGCCTCGGGCAAGGCCCGGGGCGGCAAGGTGATTCTTGCGGCCGAGCAGGAGGGCGATCACATCCTGCTGTCGATCTCCGATGACGGTAAAGGCATGGACCCGAATGTCCTGCGCTCCATCGCGGTTAAACGCGGCGTGATGGACAAGGATGCCGCCGATCGTCTGAGCGACACCGAATGCTACAACCTGATCTTTGCCCCGGGTTTCTCGACCAAGACCGAGATCTCCGACGTATCGGGTCGCGGCGTGGGCATGGACGTGGTGAAAACCAAGATTTCCCAGCTCAACGGTTCGATCAACATCTACTCGGCCAAGGGCCAGGGTTCGAAGATCGTCATCAAGGTGCCGCTGACCCTGGCGATCATGCCGACCCTGATGGTCATGCTCGGCAACCAGGCGTTTGCGTTCCCGCTGGTGAACGTCAACGAGATCTTCCACCTCGACCTGTCGACCACCAACGTCGTGGACGGCCAGGAAGTGGTGATCGTGCGGGACAAGGCGCTGCCATTGTTCTATCTCAAACGCTGGCTGGTCAGCTCCGCCGCTCACGAAGAGCAGCGCGAGGGCCATGTGGTGATCCTTTCGGTAGGCACGCAGCGGATCGGTTTTGTCGTCGATCAGCTGGTGGGCCAGGAAGAAGTGGTCATCAAGCCATTGGGCAAAATGCTCCAGGGAACACCGGGCATGTCCGGCGCCACCATCACTGGTGACGGCCGCATCGCGCTGATTCTCGATGTTCCGAGCATGCTCAAGCGTTACGCCACACGGCGTATTTGATTCTGGTGGAGCGGGGCGCCTGGCCTTGCTCCATCTAATGGAGTGTTTATGGCAGTCAAAGTCCTGGTGGTGGACGATTCGGGGTTTTTCCGCCGCCGCGTCTCGGAAATTCTTTCAGCGGATCCGAATATCCAGGTCGTCGGCACGGCGACCAACGGCAAAGAGGCGATTGATCAGGCGCTGGCCCTCAAGCCCGACGTGATCACCATGGACTACGAGATGCCGATGATGGACGGCATCACCGCCGTGCGGCACATCATGCAACGCTGCCCGACCCCGGTGTTGATGTTCTCCTCGCTGACCCACGAAGGCGCCCGGGTCACCCTCGATGCGCTGGATGCCGGCGCGGTGGACTTCCTGCCGAAGAATTTCGAAGACATCTCGCGCAACCCCGAGAAGGTCAAGCAACTGCTGTGCGAGAAGATCCTGAGCATTTCGCGTAGCAATCGTCGCGTCAGCACTTACAGCACTTACAGCACTTACAGCGCTCCGGCCCCTGTGGCCGCACCCGCTCCAACACCTGCGCCTTCGAGCGTCAGCGGTTACGGCAGCAGCGCGCCCGCGCGTCCGGCACCGGCACCGATCCCTGCGCGTACGCATGCGGCCACTGCGTCGTCGCCCGCGCCGAAACGCAAAGTCTACAAACTGGTGGCCATCGGTACGTCCACCGGCGGCCCGGTCGCCCTGCAGCGGGTCTTGACCCAATTGCCGGCCAACTTCCCGGCCCCGATCGTGCTGGTTCAACACATGCCGGCCGCCTTCACCAAGGCCTTCGCCGAGCGTCTGGACAAGCTCTGCCGCATCAGTGTCAAGGAAGCCGAGGATGGCGACATCCTGCGTCCGGGCCTGGCGCTGCTGGCACCGGGTGGCAAGCAGATGATGATCGACGGTCGCGGCGCGGTGAAAATCCTCCCGGGTGACGAGCGTTTGAATTACAAGCCGTGCGTGGACATCACGTTCGGTTCGGCAGCCAAGTCCTACGGCGACAAAGTGCTGGCGGTGGTCCTGACCGGCATGGGCGCCGACGGTCGTGAAGGCGCGCGCCTGCTCAAGCAGGGCGGCAGTTCGATCTGGGCACAGGACGAAGCCAGTTGCGTGATCTACGGCATGCCGATGGCCATCGTCAAAGCCGAGCTCGCCGACGCGGTGTACAGCCTCGACGACATTGGCAAGCACCTGGTCGAGGCCTGCATCTGATGGATGTTCTAAGCCTGATTGGCCTCATCATGGCCTTCGTCGCCATCATCGGCGGCAACTACCTCGAAGGCGGTCACCTCGGTGCATTGGCCAATGGTCCGGCGGCGTTGATCGTACTCGGCGGGACCATTGGTGCGGCGTTGCTGCAATCGCCGATGAGCGCCTTCAAGCGCGCCATGCAGATCCTCGCCTGGATCCTGTTCCCGCCTCGCGTCGACCTGGCCGGAGGCATCGACCGCGTGGTGAACTGGAGCCTGACCGCCCGCAAGGAAGGCCTGCTCGGCCTGGAAGGTATCGCCGACGCCGAGCCCGACAACTACGCGCGCAAAGGCCTGCAACTGTTGGTTGACGGCGCCGAGCCGGAAGCGATTCGCAGCATTCTGGAAGTGGATTTCTACACCCAGGAAAGCCGCGATGTCGAAGCTGCCAAGGTCTTCGAAAGCATGGGCGGTTACGCGCCGACCATCGGCATCATCGGTGCGGTCATGGGCCTGATTCATGTCATGGGCAACCTCGGTGATCCGTCGCAACTGGGTAACGGCATTGCTGTGGCCTTCGTCGCCACCATCTACGGCGTGGCCAGTGCCAACCTGGTGCTGCTGCCGATTGCCGCCAAACTCAAATCCATCGCGTTGCGCCAGTCGCGGTATCGCGAAATGCTGTTGGAAGGGCTGCTGTCGATTGCCGAAGGTGAAAACCCTCGTTCCATTGAGTTGAAGCTTCAGGGCTTCATGGATTGATGGGAGACATGGATCATGGCACGTCGTCGCCAGCATGAAGAACACGTCAACCACGAACGCTGGCTGGTGTCCTACGCGGACTTCATTACCTTGCTGTTTGCCTTTTTTGTGGTGATGTACTCGATTTCGTCGATCAACGAAGGCAAGTACAAGGTCATTTCCGAAGCGCTGATCGGCGTCTTTACCGATTCCGATCGTTCGCTCAAGCCGATCCCCATCGGTGACGAGCGGCCGAAGACCGTGACCCCGGCCAAGCCGCTGGTCAAGGACAGCGACCAGGTCGATGCCGGTGTCGCCGGCGCCAGCGATCCACTGAAAAGCATCGCCGACGACATCAGTGCGGCGTTCGGTGACCTGATCAGCTCCAACCAGATGACCGTGCGCGGCAACGAGTTGTGGGTCGAGATCGAGCTCAATTCCAGTCTGTTGTTCGGCAGCGGCGACGCCATGCCCAGCGACATCGCGTTCAACATCATCGACAAGGTTGCGGCGATCCTGAAGCCGTTCGACAACCCGATTCACGTCGAAGGCTTCACCGACGATCAACCGATCCGCACCGCGCAGTACCCGACCAACTGGGAGCTGTCCTCGGCCCGCTCGGCCAGCATCGTGCGCATGCTGGCGATGCAAGGGGTGAACCCTGGTCGCCTGGCGTCGGTGGGCTATGGAGAGTTTCAGCCGGTGGCCAACAACGCCACCGCCGAAGGCCGTGCACGCAATCGTCGCGTGGTGCTGGTGGTGTCACGCAACCTCGATGTGCGCCGCAGCCTGACCGGCACCGGAACCGCCCATGCGCAACCGGATGCCGCATTGAAGCGTGCTGGCACACAAACTGCACCGACCCCGGTCAAGTCGCCGGTACGAGAGAGCGCCGTCAATTCTCCGTCACCCGCATTAACACGTTGAGCTATTTCTCGGTCGATCCATTCGGCCGGGAGGAACAATCCGAATGAGAGTCTGGGCAGTCGCCAATCAAAAGGGTGGTGTCGGTAAAACCACTTCCTCCATCGCTTTAGCCGGTTTACTGGCGGAGGCGGGTAAGCGCGTGGTCGTGGTCGATCTCGACCCCCACGGCTCCATGACCAGCTACTTCGGCTACGATCCCGACGCCCTGGAGCACAGCAGCTACGACCTGTTCCTGCACAAGGGCAACGTGCCGCAAGGCCTGCCGGGTCAACTGCTGCTGTCGACCAGCGACGAACGCATTTCCCTGTTGCCCTCCAGCACCGCGCTGGCCACCCTTGAGCGCCAGTCGCCGGGACAGATTGGTTTGGGCCTGGTGATTGCCAAGAGCCTGGCGCAACTGTGGCAGGACTTCGATTACGCGGTGATCGACAGCCCGCCATTGCTCGGCGTGCTGATGGTCAATGCCTTGGCGGCGAGCCAGCAACTGGTGATCCCGGTGCAGACCGAACACCTGGCGGTCAAGGGCCTTGAGCGCATGGTCAACACCCTGGCGATGATCAACCGCTCGCGCAAGCAGGCGTTGCCGTTCACCATCGTGCCGACCCTGTTTGACCGACGGACCCAGGCGTCCCTCGGCACGTTGCGCGTGCTACGCGACAAATTCCCCGACGAAATCTGGCAGGGCTACATCCCGGTGGACACGCGCCTGCGCGATGCCAGCCGCGCCGGTCTGACACCTTCGCAATTCGACGGCAAGAGCCGAGGCGTTCTCGCTTACCGCGCGTTGCTCAAGCATCTGCTGGCGGCGCAACTTGTTGCGCAGGTGGCGTGACATGAGCCCAATTCCTACTGGGGGATGCCGATGAATCGGCCATTGAAGCTCACTTCGCGCCCGCAACTGGCGTTGCAGTCGTATCTGGACAGCCTGCTGCAAGACGCAACCGAGGACATGGCGCCGGAGATCGAGGTGCTGGCCGAAGTGGTCGAAGCGGTGAAAGTCATCGAAGAGCAAGCCGTGCTGGACGAGTTCCAGGCCGCGGTGCTCGAAGAACAGGCCCGGGATGCACAGAAAAGCGCGCCTTTGGTTGCGCCAGTAGCGCCGGTGGCCAAGTCTCCGGTTGCCGAGGTCGAAGCCCCTGAACCCGTACTGGCGCCGGTTTCGACCCTCGCGCCGCTGTTGCAAACCCTGGTGGGTCCGATTGAAGAGGCCGAAGCGCTGGAGACTCCCGTTATCGAGGAGCCTCAGGCGCTGGTGCCGCCAATCGTCGAAGTGCATCTGCCACCGAGTAACACGCCGCCACCGGTGGAAACCGACGGTCGTCCGTCCTGGGCTGCCGAGCCATTCGAGTGCCTGCTGTTCGATGTCGCCGGTTTGACCCTGGCAGTGCCGCTGGTGTGCCTGGGGTCGATTTATTCCCTGGCCGGTCACGAGCTGACGCCGTTGTTCGGCCAGCCGGAATGGTTCCTGGGGATCCTGCCGAGCCAGGCCGGCAACCTCAAGGTGCTCGATACCGCGCGTTGGGTTATGCCCGACCGTTACCGCGAGGATTTCAAGCAGGGCCTGCAATACGTGATTTCGGTCCAGGGCTACGAGTGGGGGCTGGCGGTGCATCAGGTCAGCCGCTCGTTGCGTCTGGACCCGAATGAAATCAAATGGAGAAGTCATCGAGGTCAGCGGCCATGGCTCGCCGGCACGGTGATTGAACACATGTGCGCCTTGCTCGACGTCGCCTCGTTGGCCGAGCTGATCGCCAGTGGCGGGGCAAAGCACATGTCCGGCAGCAAGCCGGGCCACAAACCGACATCAGTCAAATAAACAAAACAGGCGACGTCACTCTGATGATGTTGCACAGAACACACACCGCCAGGGCGGTTTCTTGAGGGGGCAGGGTATGAATGACAAGGCAACGGCGGCAAAGGGTTCCGAAGATCCGATCCTGCAATGGGTCACCTTCAAGCTGGATAACGAGACCTACGGCATCAACGTGATGCGCGTTCAGGAAGTCCTGCGTTACACCGAAATCGCCCCGGTCCCGGGTGCCCCGAGCTATGTGCTGGGCATCATCAACCTGCGCGGCAACGTCGTCACCGTGATCGACACTCGCCAGCGCTTCGGCCTGATGAATGCCGAAATCAGCGACAACACCCGTATCGTCATCATCGAAGCCGACAAGCAAGTGGTCGGGATCATGGTCGACAGCGTGGCCGAAGTGGTTTACCTGCGTCAGTCGGAAATCGAAACCGCGCCGAACGTGGGTAACGAAGAGTCCGCCAAGTTCATTCAAGGCGTGTGCAACAAGAACAACGAATTGCTCATCCTGGTCGAGCTCGACAAGATGATGAGCGAAGAAGAATGGTCGGAACTGGAGAGTATCTGATTGATTCTCGAGGTTGCGGTCATTGTCCTGTTCCTGTTTTGGGCAGGCACGCTGGCGATGTTCCTGGCGTACATTCGCGGTCAAAAGCAGATCGCCGCACAACAGGCCAAGGGTGATGCGCTGCGTGATCAGCGCATCAAGGACCTGGCCAAGCGCGTCGACGACTACCAGAACGGCAACGTGCGCATGGGCGAAGACCTGTATGAACTGCGGGCGATCGTTGCGCCGTTGCCGGACAAACTCGCCCAGCTGGAACAACGCGACCCCTCAAGCCTGTCGTTCGCCCAAGCGGCGCGGCTGGTCGGGATGGGCGCCAGCGTCAACGAACTGACCCAGTCCTGCGGCTTGACCCAGGCTGAGGCGGAGTTGATGAGCAAGCTGCACAAGAACTGACAGCTGTAGGAGCAGCCGGTCGACGCTCGATTGCTCGCGATGGACGTCAACGATGACGCGGGCCTCCTGAAGAAACGCGGCGCTCATACCTCCATCGCGAGCAGGCTCGCTCCTACAATGGTTCTATGTCGGACACAGAACATGTGTTCACCGCAGATCACCTGTGGGAGCGAGCTTGCTCGCGATGGCGTCCTCGAATGCGCAGCAATCTTCCCCGCGATCCGACGCATTCCTCTCTATCCTCAGACCGGGATTACGCTGCCGTAGTCTCCTGCCTATAGCGCTCTCAGATTCCACCGTCTTGTGATTGCAACCAGCGATCAGTAGTTTGATCTGCTCAAACGTACACAGTGCCAGGAAGGCTTATGATCGACATTCTGCGTGGTACACCGCTGTGGGTTTATGCGGTGTTTTTTATTCTGAGTTACTACGGTGTCATCGCCTGTTTCAGGAGCCATGTATCGAAGAGGTCATTGCAGATATCCCCCGTGATATTCGTGGCTTTGTCCCTCGCATCGCTCAATCCCTCCCAGGAAATTGCAATCCAGCTTTCTGCCTATACGCTGGGATTACTGGCCGGGTGGTTGCTGGCACTGCGTTTTTTCTCGTACAACAATGTGCAGTGCGAGGGGCAACATCTGGTTCTACCCGGCACGATCAAGGTACTGATTGTGTATTGGGGCTTTTTTGCCTGGCGTTATTACGAAGGTTACCAGGCGGCCATGTATCCGGAACTGGCCAATGAAATGTCGGCAGTTGCAGGGGCGGCGCTGGGAGCAGGGTTCATCAATGGTTTGATTGTCTGTCGCAGTTTCAAGCTATTGCGTTTTTTCAAGTTTGAACACGTGACGCCCCGGAGTTGATGAGCAAGTTGCGCAAGAACTGAGTTTTACAGTTCCTTGAGATTGCTATCGCGAGCAAGCTCGCTCCCACAGTAGTTGTATCTCGTACACAAAATACGTGTTCGCTGAAGATCAAATGTGGGAGCGAGCTTGCTCGCGATGGCGGCCTTAAAAACTCAGTAGTCTACCCCGCGCTCGGTCACATCCTTCTCCACCATCAGCCCATCCGGATCCTGCCCCGCCGGAAACTTCCCCTTCAAACTCCACGCAAACGCAATGATCTCGGCAATCGTCAGATAGAGCTCCTGCGGAATGCTGTCTCCCAGTTCCATCCGCGCCAGCAGTCTCACCAGTTCGGCGTTTTCGTAGATCGGCACTTCGCAGTCGCGGGCAATCCGCAGGATTTCTTCCGCCAGCGCTTCGTCGCCCTTGGCGGTGAGGGTGGGGGCGTGGGTGCCGTCGTATTTGAGGGCGATGGCCTGGCGTGGGGCGTTGGGGTTTTTCATGCGGTTTCGTCGACCCAGCGTTGTTCGAGGCGGGTTTGCGGGCCTTGGGGCGGTGTGCCGAGGTGGCAGTCCAGGTCGCCGACGTTCAGGCCGGCGGACAGTAAGCGCTCACGCAGCCCGGCCAGATTGCTTTCGATCAGGCTGGCGGTGTAAGGCCGTTCGGCCCAGAGCTGGCTGGAGAGGCTGCCCTTGATCAGTTGCGCCTGAATTTGCAGCGGCCCCAAAGGCTCCATGGCGAAGGCCAGCTCCACACGCCACAGCTGTTGTTTGGGTTCGCGTTCTTCGCGACGTTCCTTTGGCTGTTCTTTTTCGGGCGCATCCTCACGCTGGAACTTGAGCTGCAATGGCACGATGTCTTGCAGATTGCGCATCGGGATTTCCAGCTGCCAGGTGCTCATCAGCCGCCCGTCGGCGGTTACGCCGGTTTGTTCCAGACTCGACAGTTGATGGCTTTGCAGGCGCGAAACCGCGGCGGCGGCCAGGCGAAGCAGGTGTTCGAGGTCGTTTTCACCGTCTGCGCTTTGCTGCAGGCGCTCGGGCAGCGGGAAACCGCTCGGCGACGGTTTGGCGCTGACCTGACCGAGCATGCCCAGGGCATTGCGGACAAAGTTCGGCATGGCCTGGACCAGGGTGTTGGCGGCGATGATCGCGCCGAGGCTGGTGTTGGCCGGCAAGCCCTGACTCAATTGCGCAACCAGTTTGAGCAGGTCGCCCTTCATGTCCGGCGCGAGCGTCGGGTTTTGCCCGGTCAGCAGTTTGCTTTCGAGAAACACACCGCTGCTGGCCAAGGCCTGGGCCAGGCCCTTGGGGGTGCTCAACTGTTGAACGTCCGGCAGGCCGGCGAGCAACCGGGTAGCGGTGCTGCGCAATTCAACGGATGTCTGGTCCGAGGGCGCAAGGTTTTGCAGGAGTTTGAGCAAGCCATCCAGCGATCCCTGACGGCTTTGCTGGTCGACCAGTTGCCGGGTCACCGCCAGTTGTTCCTGACGGCTGCTCAGTGGCACGAATTTCACGGTCTGGGCGTCCTGCACCTGCGCGCTCAACAAGGTGCCGATGCGCAAGGGCTGCGGACTGTCGATGCTCAGGGTGCTGCCGCTCAGTGCGGTATTGAGCAGGCCCACCATCGAGCGAAACACCATGGGCTGGCCAGGCACCTGGGGCAGTACTTGCGAGGTCAGTACTTTGCCCTGCAGCAGGGTACCAACGGGCAGTTGTGCGGTGTCGAGGCGGGTGAGGGTGGCGACGCTGGATGCAATCGCCTGTTGCACCGTCACGGCCAGATTGCCGGCCGAGGGTTGGCTGACGAGCAGCGTGGTGCCCTGGGCCAGCGGTTGATTACTGGTGGTCTGGACCGTGGTCTGGCGGCCGCTGTCGAGGGTGACCTTGAGCAGCATCTGGAAAGTCTGATCCGCCTGCTTGAGCGACAACACTTCGGCCTGGACGGTTTGACCGACGCTGATCAGCCCCTCCACTGGCGTCAGCAACTTGAGCAACTCACCGCTGACCACCTGCGCACGCGAAGTCGCCAGGAGGGTTTGCGGTAGCGGGAGGATGTTCATTTCGCCTGTCATACGCGGTCACAACCTGAGGAAAATGCACTCTTTAGAGTAAGGCCTGGCATGTATAATGCCGCGCCGTTGTATCCAAAAATGGCGAAAACTTTGCAATTGTTTGACGCAGCTCTCTAGAACAAGACGTCATTGCATCTATGCTGCATCTCTTTAACGGCCGCGCCAGTGCCGACTTGAACCGAATAAGGCCCGTGAACCCTTGACCAGTCCTGTCCTGCAAACCGTTGCCCTTGCCTGTGAGCGAGACCTTCGGCTGCTCTTCGAAAATCTCGATTTGAGACTGGCCAGTGGCGAAATGATGCAAATCAGTGGCCCCAACGGCAGCGGCAAGACCAGCCTGTTGCGTCTGCTCTCGGGGCTGATGCAGCCGACCGCCGGTCAGGTGCTGCTCAACGGCCAGCCACTGAACGAGCAACGCGGTGAGCTGGCGCGCAACCTGCTGTGGATCGGCCACGCGGCCGGGATCAAGGATTTGCTGACGCCGGAAGAGAACCTGAGCTGGCTGTGTGCCTTGCATCATCCGGCGACCCATGAGGCGATCTGGCAGGCGCTGGCCGCGGTCGGGCTGCGTGGTTTCGAGGATGTTCCCTGTCATACGTTGTCCGCTGGTCAGCAGCGTCGCGTCGCCTTGGCGCGCCTGTATCTGGACAGTCCGCCGCTGTGGATCCTCGATGAACCCTTTACCGCACTCGACAAGCAGGGCGTGGCACAACTCGAGGAACACCTGGCTGGCCACTGCGAACGCGGCGGCATGGTGGTGTTGACCACTCACCACACGCTGAGCCGGATGCCGGCCGGTTATCGCGACATCGATCTGGGGAGCTGGGCCGTATGAGTGTTTTCGGCCTGCTGGTCGCCCGTGAGGCTCGTCTGCTGTTTCGCCGTCCGGCGGAACTGGCCAATCCGCTGGTGTTCTTCGCGATCGTCGTGTCCCTGTTCCCGTTGGCGGTCGGTCCTGAGTCTCAATTGTTGCAAACCTTGTCTCCGGGGCTGGTCTGGGTGGCAGCGCTTTTATCGGTCCTGCTCTCGCTGGACGGGCTTTTCCGCAGTGATTTCGAAGACGGATCCCTCGAACAGTGGGTCCTTTCGCCGCACCCCCTGGCTCTTCTGGTTTTGGCCAAGGTGCTGGCACACTGGGCTTTTTCCGGCCTGGCACTGGTTTTGCTCGCGCCCTTGCTGGCGCTGATGCTCGGTTTGCCTGCCGCCTGTCTGCCAGTGTTGCTGCTTTCGTTGCTGCTCGGTACACCGGTACTGAGCCTGCTCGGTGCGGTGGGCGCGGCGCTGACGGTCGGTTTGAAGCGCGGTGGCCTGTTGCTGGCACTGCTGATTCTGCCGTTGTACATCCCGGTGTTGATCCTTGGCAGTGGCGCCTTGCAGGCCGCCTTGCAGGGGATGCCGGCGACCGGTTATCTGTTGTGGCTTGGTAGCCTGACCGCCCTGGCGATAACCCTGACACCTTTTGCAATAGCTGCTGGCCTGAAGATCAGCGTCGGCGAATAATAATGAGGTCTGGTTAAAAATTAACCACTCTTTTTGAAAGAAAAGCAGACCCTGGCTCTTCACAGTAAAGAGCAACCGTGATGGAAACAGTATGAACTGGACGTGGTTTCACAAGCTCGGCTCGCCCAAATGGTTTTACGGCATCAGCGGCAAAATGCTGCCCTGGCTGAGCGTCGCGGCGTTGCTGCTGATCAGCGTTGGCGTGGTCTGGGGCCTGGCCTTCGCGCCGCCGGACTATCAGCAGGGCAACAGCTTTCGCATCATCTATATCCACGTCCCGGCCGCCATGCTGGCGCAGTCCATCTACGTGATGCTGGCCGTGTGCGGCATCGTCGGCCTCGTGTGGAAGATGAAACTGGCCGATGTCGCCCTGCAATGCGCGGCGCCTATCGGCGCGTGGATGACCGCGGTGGCGCTGGTCACCGGGGCGATCTGGGGCAAGCCGACCTGGGGCTCGTGGTGGGTCTGGGATGCACGCCTAACGTCCATGTTGATTCTGCTGTTCCTGTACTTCGGTCTCATTGCATTGGGCAACGCGATCAGCAATCGTGACAGCGCGGCCAAGGCCTGCGCGGTGCTGGCGATCGTCGGCGTGATCAACATCCCGATCATCAAATACTCGGTGGAGTGGTGGAACACCCTGCACCAGGGCGCGACCTTCACCCTCACCGAAAAACCGGCGATGCCCGCCGAAATGTGGCTGCCACTGCTGCTGACGGCGTTGGGTTTCTACTGTTTCTTCGGCGCGGTGCTGTTGCTGCGCATGCGTCTTGAAGTGCTCAAGCGTGAAGCCCGGGCCAGTTGGGTCAAAGTCGAAGTGGAAAACAGCCTGGAGGTCGCTCGATGAGTTTTGCTTCATTCGGCGACTTCATCGCCATGGGTCATCATGGCCTGTATGTCTGGTCAGCCTATGGCATCTGCCTGGCGGTATTGGCCCTCAACGTGGCGGCGCCGATCCTGGCCCGCAAGCGGTATCTGCAACAAGAGGCGCGTCGTTTGCGCCGGGAGAACGGCAAGTGAATCCGCTGCGCAAAAAGCGTCTTATCATCATTTTCGCGATCCTGGTCGGGGTCGGTGCTGCCGTCGGCCTGGCCCTGAGCGCCCTGCAGCAGAACATCAACCTGTTTTACACACCGACCCAAATCGCCAACGGCGAAGCCCCACAAGGCACGCGCATTCGCGCTGGCGGCATGGTCGAGAAGGGCTCGCTGGAGCGTTCCAGTGATTCCCTGGACGTGAAGTTCGTCGTCACCGACTTTAATAAATCCGTGACCATCACCTATCGCGGCATCCTTCCGGACCTGTTCCGTGAAGGGCAGGGCATCGTCGCCCTGGGCAAACTCAATGCCGATGGCGTGGTGGTGGCCGATGAAGTGCTGGCCAAGCACGACGAGAAGTACATGCCGCCGGAAGTGACCAAGGCGTTGAAAGACAGCGGTCAATCGGCTCCAACGCCCGCGAAGGAGGGTTGATTCCATGACGTCCGGCATCTTTATTCCCGAGTTGGGTCATTTGGCGATGATCCTCGCCCTGTGCTTCGCCCTGGCCCAGGCCGTGGTGCCGCTGTTCGGTGCCTGGCGCGGTGACCGCCTGTGGATGAGCCTGGCCCAGCCGGCCGCCTGGGGGCAATTCACCTTTCTGGTGTTCGCCTTCGGTTGCCTGACCTACGCCTTCATGGTCGATGATTTCTCCGTGGCCTACGTGGCCAACAACTCCAACAGCGCCTTGCCGTGGTACTACAAGTTCAGCGCCGTGTGGGGTGCCCACGAAGGTTCCCTGCTGTTGTGGGCCTTGATCCTCGGCGGCTGGACCTTCGCGGTGTCGGTATTCTCCCGGCAGTTGCCGCAGGTCATGCTGGCCCGCGTGCTGGCAGTGATGGGCATGATCAGTACCGGTTTCCTGCTGTTCCTGATCATGACCTCTAACCCGTTCAAGCGCATCCTGCCGCAAGTGCCCAGCGACGGTGCCGACCTCAACCCCTTGCTGCAAGACATCGGCCTGATCGTTCACCCGCCGATGCTGTACATGGGCTACGTCGGTTTCTCGGTGGCCTTCGCCTTCGCGATCGCGGCGCTGATGGGCGGTCGCCTGGATGCTGCGTGGGCGCGCTGGTCGCGTCCGTGGACCATCGTGGCCTGGGCCTTCCTCGGTATCGGTATCACCCTCGGTTCGTGGTGGGCTTACTACGAACTCGGCTGGGGCGGCTGGTGGTTCTGGGACCCGGTGGAAAACGCCTCGTTCATGCCATGGCTGGTGGGCACTGCACTGATTCACTCGTTGGCGGTCACGGAAAAACGTGGCGTGTTCAAGAGCTGGACCGTATTGCTGGCCATCGCCGCATTCTCCTTGAGCCTGCTGGGCACCTTCCTCGTGCGTTCCGGCGTGCTGACCTCGGTGCACGCCTTTGCGTCCGATCCGGAGCGCGGGGTGTTCATCCTGATTTTCCTGCTGTTCGTGGTTGGTGGTTCGCTGACGCTGTTCGCCCTGCGCGCACCGGTGGTCAAGAGCCAGGTGGGCTTCAACCTCTGGTCCCGGGAAACGTTGTTGCTGGGCAACAACCTGGTGCTGGTGGTGGCCGCGTCGATGATCCTGCTCGGTACCTTGTACCCGCTGATTCTGGACGCCATGACCGGCGCCAAGCTGTCGGTCGGCCCGCCGTACTTCAACGCGCTGTTCATTCCGTTGATGGCGTTGCTGATGATGGTGATGGCGGTCGGCGTGATCGTGCGCTGGAAAGACACCCCGGTGAAATGGCTGGTGAGCATGCTGACTCCGATTTTGCTGGGCAGTGCCGCCATGGCCGTGGTGGCCGGCGTCGCGTACGGCGATTTCAACTGGGCAGTGCTCGCGACCTTCATGCTCGCCGCCTGGGTGTTGCTGGCCGGTGTGCGTGACATCTTCGACAAGACCCGCCACAAAGGCTTGATCAAAGGCCTGCCAACCCTGACCCGCAGCTACTGGGGCATGCAGGTCGCGCACCTGGGCATCGCCGTGTGTGCGCTGGGTGTCGTGCTGTCGAGCCAGAACAGTGCCGAGCGTGACCTGCGCCTGGCACCGGGCGAATCCATGGACCTGGCCGGTTACCACTTCATCTTCGAAGGCGCCAAACACTTCGAAGGCCCGAACTTCACGTCCGACAAGGGCACCGTGCGGGTGATCCGTGACGGTAAGGAAGTCAGCGTGCTGCACCCGGAAAAACGCCTGTACACCGTGCAGAACTCGGTGATGACCGAAGCCGGTATCGACGCCGGATTCACCCGCGATATCTACGTTGCCCTCGGCGAACCGTTGGGTAACGGCGCCTGGGCTGTGCGCGTGCACGTCAAACCGTTCGTGCGCTGGATCTGGTTCGGCGGCTTGTTGACCGGCTTCGGCGGGTTACTGGCGGCGCTGGATCGGCGTTATCGGGTCAAGGTCAAAAGCCGCGTGCGCGAAGCACTGGGCATGTCGGGAGCCACTGCATGAAGCGTTGGTTGATGTTGTTGCCACTGGCGATTTTTCTGGTGGTCGCTGTATTCCTTTACCGTGGGCTGTACCTGGATCCGGCCGAGCTGCCTTCGGCCATGATCAACAAGCCATTCCCGGAGTTTTCCCTGCCGGCGGTGCAGGGCGACAAGACCCTGACCAAGGCTGACATTCTCGGCAAACCGGCGCTGGTCAACGTCTGGGGCACCTGGTGCATCTCCTGCCGGGTCGAGCACCCGGTGTTGAACAAGCTGGCCCAGCAGGGCGTGGTGATCTACGGCATCAACTACAAGGACACCAACGCCGATGCCTTGAAGTGGCTGACGGACTTCCACAATCCGTATGTGCTGGATATCCGTGACGACGAAGGCTCGCTGGGCCTGAACCTCGGCGTGTACGGCGCGCCGGAAACCTTCTTCATCGACGCCAGGGGCATCATCCGTGACAAATTCGTCGGGGTGATCGACGAGCAGGTCTGGCGCGAAAAACTGGCGGCCAAGTACCAGGCTCTGGTTGACGAGGCCAAGCCATGAAGCGCTGGATCGCTGCCGTTGTCCTGGGCTTGAGCCTGGCGGGCGTAGCCCACGCGGCCATCGACACCTACGAGTTCGCCAAGGAAGAAGATCGCGAGCGTTTCCGCGAACTGACCAAGGAGCTGCGTTGCCCCAAGTGCCAGAATCAGGACATCGCCGATTCCAACGCACCGATTGCCGCCGACCTGCGCAAAGAGATTTTTCGCATGCTCGGCGAGGGCAAGGACAACCAGCAG
Organism: Pseudomonas sp. P1_F7; assembly: GCF_056405655.1. NCBI lineage: Bacteria > Pseudomonadati > Pseudomonadota > Gammaproteobacteria > Pseudomonadales > Pseudomonadaceae > Pseudomonas > Pseudomonas sp. P1_F7. The sequence continues at coordinate 136,114 of NZ_JBFUBR010000006.1, read as the reverse complement.
ATCATCGACTTCATGGTCGACCGCTACGGTGATTTTGTCCGCTACAAGCCTGCGCTGAACGCCAAGACCGCCTTGCTCTGGTTCGGCCCCGCCGGCCTGCTGCTGGGCGGTGTGGTGATCATCGCAGTGATCGTCCGCCGTCGTCGCGTGCAACGCGCCGGCACCCCGGGCTCGCTTTCTGCCGAGGAGCGCTCGCGCCTCGACCACCTGTTGGATAAAACCAAGAATGATTGATTTCTGGCTCGCTGCAGGTCTGCTGCTTCTGGTGGCCCTGAGTTTTCTGTTGATCCCGGTGCTGCGCAGCCGTCGCGCCCAGCGTGAAGAGGATCGTACCGCCCTGAACGTCGCGCTTTATCAGGAACGCGTGGCTGAGTTGCAGACTCAGCAGGAAGAGGGCGTGCTCGATGCGGCGCAAATGGACGCCGGTCGCGCCGAAGCTGCCCGTGAGTTGCTGGCGGACACCGAGGGTGGCGAAGCGCCGCAGGTGTCGCGACTGGGCAAACCCTTGCCATTGCTGGCGGCCATTCTGGTGCCGGTGCTGGGCTTGGGCCTGTATCTGCATTTCGGTGCCAGCGACAAGGTCGAACTGACCCGCGAATTCGCCCAAGCGCCGCAGTCGATGGAAGAGATGACCAAACGCCTGGAGCGCGCGGTTGCCGCACAACCGGATTCAGCCGAAGGCATGTACTTCCTCGGTCGCACCTACATGGCTCAGGATCGCCCGGTGGACGCGGCGAAGATGTTCGAGCGCACGGTGAACCTGGCTGGTCGTCAGCCGGAGCTGCTTGGCCAATGGGCCCAGGCCCAGTACTTCGCCGATGGCAAAAAGTGGTCGGACAAGGTCCAGGCCCTGACCGACGAAGCGCTCAAGGCCGATCCGAAAGAAGTCACCAGCCTCGGCCTGCTCGGCATTGCCGCGTTTGAAGGCGAGCGCTATCAGGAGGCTATCGACTATTGGAATCGCCTGCTGGCGCAACTGCCGCCGGAAGACAGATCCCGCGAGGCGTTACAAGGCGGGATCACCCGGGCCACGGAGAAGCTGGTGGCCAGTGGCGGCAAGGTTGCGCAAGCACCGGCGGCCAAGGCCGCGGCGCTACTCAAGGTCAGCGTCGATCTGGCAGCGGATCTCAAGACCAAGGTCCAGCCTGGCGACAGCGTGTTCATTTTCGCCCGAGCGATCTCCGGTCCTCCGGCCCCGCTGGCGGTCAAGCGCATGACCGTGGCCGACCTGCCGGTGACCGTCGAACTGGGCGATGCCGACGCGATGATGCCGCAATTGAAACTGTCGAACTTCCCTGAAGTCCAACTGGTTGCGCGCATTTCCCGTGCCGGCAAACCCACCGCCGGCGAATGGATCGGTCGCAGCCAGCCCCTGGCCAGCAGCACCACCGCGCCGCAAACACTGACCATCGACAGCCCGGACAAATAACAGGAAAACGCAATCATGACCGCATTCGCTCGTATCACCCTGCTCAGCGTCGTTATGGGGTTAAGCGCTTGTGCGGTCCAGCAGCCAACGGAACATCAGGCACCACCACCGTTCCCGCCGTCGCAGCCCAGTCCCACGCCATCGACTTCGCCCACACCAGGTAAACCGAGTATTCCGGCGAAACCTGCCAAACCGTTGCCCCGCACATCGGCCAGCTTTGCGCCGCCTCCGGGGGGTAATAGTCATTGGGATCCGAAGCTTGGGGTCTATGTGCTCGATGATCAGCCCAATACCTTTTATCGCCAGCGTACCTATTACCGTTGGGATAATGGCTGGAGCCGGTCGATCAGTCCGAAGGGGCCGTGGGAGGAGACTGACATTCACGGTGTGCCGGGGGGGCTGGGGAGGCAATTCGGGCAGTAACGCAAAAAGGCGACCTTCGGGTCGCCTTTTTTGTGCCTGCAGAAATGTGATTTCCGGGCCACTGCTGAACCCTGTGGGAGCGGGCTTGCCCGCGATGGCGGCCTGACAGCCGACCGGGGTTTTATTGGCTGAGTACATATCCGTTGCTGCGGTAATGGCGACTTATGGTTTCGCCCTTACGGCGACTCACTTTTTTTACAAGCGCCTAAAAAAAGTAAGCAAAAAAACGCTCGCCCCGAACGTACGGCCCCTCGCTAAGGCTCGGGGTTCCTTCGCTCCGGTATCCATCCGGGGGCATTGCCCTCCGGTCTGCTTCGCGACGACCTACATGCAATGAGTTCGACTGCGTCGAACGGCGCTGCGCGCCAGTCCCCGGATGAACACCTCCACTCAGCCTCCCGAGGGGGCGGGTGGATCAAGATCAAGAGCTGCAGGCGAGCTAACGCTCGGCCTGTTGAGTGGTGAGAAGCGTGGGTGTACGCCGCTTTTTCTTTTGCTTTTCTGTGGGCGCGGCGGTGCGGCGATCCGACCTGCTCGCGAAGGCGGCCTGCCAGCCGATCTTGCTTTTGCGGATGTCCCCAATCCCTGTGGGAGCGAGCTTGCTCGCGATGGCGGCCTACCAGCCGACGAAGAGCATCACAGGCGAACGAACCCAACAAACAGGCCGGCCGGTAGGCCGCCTCGGACGCTGTTGCGGTACACGCCCCCTCGTGAGGCCGAGTGGAGGTTCTGCGCAGTGGGCAACCCGGCATGGATGCCGGGTTAGCCGCCGCCGGCCATGGATGGCCGATGGCGGCGGGCCCACGGAGCAGGACCGGAGCGAGGGGATGCCGAGCCACGGCGAGGCACCGAATGTCAGGGGCAAGAGCGTTTGGTTACTTTGCGCTTTTCAAAGTAACTCGCTGTAAGAGCGAAACCATAAGTGGCCGTTACCGCAGCAACGGATATGTACACCGATACAAAAACTCCGTTACCGAAGTAACCGATATGTACACCAGTACAAAACGCATCGCCCAACACGTAGCCATCCACAGCCTCCGACGCCGGGCTGACCCGCGCTGAACACCGTTTGCATTTGCGCTGCGAGCTGTGCCACCCGGACACCCTCAGCTTGTTCCGCGATCTGGTGGAAAACCCGCTGGTGCAACGGGCGTCGGTGATGGACCATTCGCCGGGCCAGCGCCAGTTCGTCCTCGAATCCAAGTACCGTAAGGACTACATGGGTAAGTACCACCTGACCGCCACGCAGATGGACGAATTCATCACGCTGCAAATGGCCAACTCGCGCACGTACAGCGACCGTTACCCACATTGAGGAGTCGGCGCGCTACGGCATGACCATCGCCGAGTTCCCGACCACCGTTGAGGCCGCGCGCACGGCATGAATGTGTTGATGGGCACACCGAACATCGTGCGCGGCGGATCGCACTCGGGTAACGTGGCCGCCGCAGATCTGGCCGCAGAGGGTTTGTCGGTGATCCAGCAAGTATGGCGACAAGCGAAGAGGGTGTTTTGATGGCGGGCAGGTTGATCTATCTCATCGGGCCTTCAGGTTCGGGCAAGGACAGCCTGCTGGATGCCGCGCGAACGCGGTTGGCCGAACGTGGCTGCCGTATCGTGCGGCGGGTCATTACCCGCTCGGCCGAAGCGGTGGGTGAAGCGGCACTGGGTGTCAGTGCGCAGCAATTCGCCGACATGGAAGCCCAGGGCGCGTTTGCCCTGAGCTGGCACGCCAATGGGTTGTCCTATGGCATCCCGCGGGAAATCGACGATTGGCTGGCCGCCGGACAGGACGTGCTGGTCAACGGCTCACGAGGGCATTTGCAGAACACCCGCCTGCTCTATCCGGATGTATTGGTGCTGTTGCTGACTGTGGACCAGGTGGTGTTGCGTCAACGATTGCTGGAGCGCGGGCGCGAGTCGCTGGTCGAGATCGATCAGCGCCTGGCGCGCAATGCCCGATTCAACGAGCAGCTGCTGGCGCAAGACTCGGCCGTGCACCTGCTCGACAACTCCGGGCCGCTGGAGTTTACGGTCGAACGTTTGCTGGCCTGCATCGACGAGCAAGCCCCATGCGCCTGACGTTGCTGGGCACCGGTGATGCCCGGCAAGTACCGGTCTACGGCTGCGAATGTGTTGCTTGCGATGCGGCCCGCCACGATCAGCGCTTGCAGCGTCGACCGTGCAGTGCGCTGATCGAGTGCGGTGATCAGCGCTGGTTGATCGACAGCGGCTTGCCTGACCTGTGCGAACGTTTCCCGCCGCGCAGTTTCAACGGCATTTTCCAGACTCACTATCACGCCGATCACGCCCAGGGCCTGTTGCATATGCGCTGGGGCCAGGGCCTGGTGATTCCGGTCCACGGTCCCGAGGACCCGGAAGGCTTGGCCGACCTCTACAAGCACCCTGGCATTCTCGATTTCAGCCAGCCGTTCGATAGCTTCGAAAACCGGCAGTTCGCTGCGCTCAGCGTCACTGCGCTGCCGCTGCAACACTCGAAACCGACCCTCGGTTATCTGCTGGAAGGAGAAGGGCGGCGAATCGCCTACCTGACCGACACCGTAGGCCTGCCGCCAGACATGTTGAGTTGGCTGCGGCGTGAGCCACTCGATGTGCTGGTGCAGGATTGCTCCATGCCGCCACAACCCCAGGCCCCGCGCAATCACAATGACCTGAACCTGGCCTTGCAGTGCATTGATGAGTTGCAGCCGAAGTCGGCGGTATTGACCCATGTCGGGCATAGCCTGGATGCCTGGTTGATGAAGCATCGGGGTGAATTGCCGGTGAATGTCAGGGTCGGGTTTGATGGGTGTGTGTTGTAGCGATCAGGCGTGGTGATTTTCAAAGCATTGCCCGGAAACTGTTCAATGCCTTGACCGACTGAACCAGGCCTTGACGTAACAAGAGATCGAGATAAGTGTCAGTGTTCATCGGTGGGGCCTTCAGTTGCTTGCGCTGTCGTTGTGCCGCGGCGACCACCGCTGCCGGGTCCAGGTCGAAAAGGTTATCGACGAACTCGTCGGGGTGCTGGGCCTCGATGCCATAAGGTTGCAGCGCGGTGCTGGGGAAGTCTTTCTGGTTGAAGGTGACAATGACGCTGGCGTTGCAACGAATGGCAGCCGCCAGGACATGTCGGTCATCCGCATCGGGCAGCGTCAGTCCTTGTATCAAAGCTTCGTACCCCGACACGCAGGCGTCGGGAATCGCCAGATCCATTAACTCGCAGGTGCGATTCAATTGCGCGGCGTTGAGATCCGGGCGGTTTCTTAGCAGATTGCGTTTCCATTCATCATGTATTGCCACTGACCATTTCGCCCTGAAAAGCCCGGAGAGCGCGAGCCACATCAGAAAATCTCTCAAGGGCGCGGGGTAAAGAACACAAGCGTCATATACAGCGGTAAATGAAGTGTGCCTCACTCGTATCCTGTCCTTAACGCCTGTGCCTGCTCGGCGAGAAGCATCATTGCCTGCTCGCTGGCGGTGTCGCGCCGGTTTTTATAGTCCATCAAATCGGCAAAGCGCACACGTCGGTGCTTGCCGGTTTTGTGGTAGGACAGTTCGCCGGATTCGAGCAGTTTGATCAGGTGTGGACGTGAGACATTGAGCAGGTCTGCCGCTTCTTGCGTAGTCAGTTCAGCGTGGACCGGGACTACTTTCACAGCGTTACCGGCTGCGAGCTCAGCCAGAATTTCGACTAGCAAACGGAGCGCCGAGGTGGGCAGTTCGATGTTATGCGCTTCGTTCTGCTCATCGAATATCTGGATGTGCTGAGTTTCGAACTGGGTGGCGAGATAGGCAGCCAGGGTGCGTTGCCCCTCGATTGCGGCCTGTATTTCGTGTTTCGCGGGCAAATTGATTGGCGGATGAATGACGATCGACATGACGGTTTCCAATATTCTGAATGATCGATGTCGGCAGGCTATTCGAATTAATCGAAAATCGCAATAAACGAAACGGACGGTTTTCAGACCGCTTTTGTCAACAACCCCTGTACATACTCCACAAACGCCCGAGCCTTGGCGCTGGCCATTCTTCCAGTGGGGAATACGGCCCACAGATCCAGGTTCGGCAATGTCCAGTCCTTCATCACTTCCCGGACTGAACCGTCAGCCAGTTCCGGCGCGAACATCCATTGCGATGCCATGGTCAGGCCTTGGTGGGCCAGCACGGCTTCACGCAAGCCTTCGGCGGCGTTGACACGGATCCGGCCGCTAATGATCACCGATTGCTCCTCGCCGGCCTTGTTGAACTGCCAGTTGGTGCCGCCGCCGAGGGTGTAGACGATTGCCTGATGCTTGCACAGGTCGGCGGGGCAGGTGGGTTCGCCGTGTTTTGCGAGGTACGCCGGCGTGCCCAGCACTATGCGCCGGCATTCGGCGATCTTGCGGGCGGTCAGGCCCGAGTCGCTCAGCACGCCCATGCGCAGGGCGATGTCGACGCCTTCTTCCACCAGATTGACGTTGCGATCATCGAGCATCAGGTCGATGTTCAGCTCCGGGTTTTGCTCCAGGAAGGGTCCCAGGTGCGGAACGATGTGCAGCCGGCCGAAGGTGACAGCCGCGCAGATGCGCAGGTTGCCACTCAGCCCGCTGGCGGAACCCCGTGCGGCGTTATCGGCTTCGTCGGCTTCTTCGATGGCACACTTGGCCCGTTCGAAAAAGGCCAGCCCGGCCTCGGTGGGCGTCAGGCCCCGGGTCGAACGCAGCAACAGCCGCACCGCCAACCGCGATTCGAGTTGCGCGATGGTTTTCGACACGGCCGGCTGACCGATGTTCAGGCGCCGGGCGGCAGCGGAAAACGAGCCGGTTTCCACCACGTAGACGAAGGTTTCCATTGCGGCGAGGCGGTCCATTGAAGGTCCTTGTGCAAAATCCGGAAGTTATCGGAAGTCCCCTGTGGGAGCGAGCTTGCTCGCGATGACGGCAGTACCTTCACCATTGATGTGGCTGACAGCCCGCTATCGTCGGAACGCCGCCCGGAGCAAGCTCGCTCCCACAAGGGATATTTGGCGGCAGCGGTACTTGAACTGAACGGGTCAGCCGCGTATCGCATCCAGCATCGCTTCAGGCTCCGGGCGCTGAGTGTAATCGGGGTTGACCTCGGCGTAACGGATCACGCCATCTTGGCCGATCACATAGCGCGCCGGCATCGGCAAGGTCCAGGACGGATCATCGTTGAACGTCGGCAGGTCATTGCGCAGGTTTTTATACAGCTCGATCAGGTAGTCGGGCAACGCGAAGCGCAGCCCGAAGGCGTCGGCCGCATCGTTATGGCGGTCGCTGAGGATCGGGAATTGCAGGCCGTTGGTGCGCATCGACTTGCGGCTGTTGGCGGCAATCTGCGGCGAGATGGCCACCAGGCTGGCGCCATTCTCCTGCAACGTCGGCAGGAAAGCCTGTAAGGCTTGCAGCTCCAGATTGCAGTACGGGCACCAGACGCCACGGTAGAACGTCAGCACCAAAGGACCTTTGGCCAGCAGATCAGCCGACGATACCGGATGCCCGTCGGGGTCTTTCAAGGTGAACAGCGGCGCCTTGTCGCCAACCTTCAGCGCTTTGTTCGCCGCGCCCGAGGCGATCAGTTCGGCCGTGGCCCGCTCCATGACCGGGTGGATATCGGCTGGTGCGTTGTACGGTGGTTTGCCGGCCTTGAAGTCGGCTTTGAAGGCATCGAGTTTTGCTTGCAGGGACATAATCGTAATCCTCATGGATGAAGCCGGTTTGGCTGGGATCAATGTTGACCTTGGGCAGGCGCGGGCGGAACGCAGGTGGGTGGCATAGGATTCATGCTTGGGGGGAATGGCGGGGCTTTCATCAGGGGCTTTCATCACACTCTGTAAAACAACCGGACGTCGCACTTCGGTTTTTTGTGCTTGAGTAAAGATAACTCTAGGGTTATTTTTGTTTTTGCCAAGCAAGGAGGCTGGTGGTGCAGAGCAGGCTATTGATCAAGGAGTTGGTGGAAGCGGGTTGGACCCTGGACCGGGTCACTGGCAGTCATCACATCTTCACGCACCCTTACAACCCGTACACCATTCCCGTCCCTCATCCCAAAAAGGATTTACCGATCGGGACGGTCAAGAGCATCAGGCGGCGGGCCGGGCTTTACTGCCCGCCAGCCAGTTACGCAGGAGATCCATAATGCAATATCCAATCTGTATCGAATGGGGCGACGAGAACACCGCCATCGGTATCCAGATCCCCGATATTCCAGGCGCGGTGACCGCCGGGGATACCTTTGAAGAGGCTTACAACGCCGCCGTCGAAATTGCCCACATCATGCTGCAAGAGATGGCGGCAGACGGCGATACGATTCCGATGCCGACTTCGGCGGCATTGCACCGCGGGAATCCGGAATTCGCCGACATGGGCTGGGGCATGCTGGAACTGGACATCTCGCCGTACATGGGCAAGACCGAGAAGGTCAATGTCACGCTGCCTGGCTATGTGATCCAGCGCATCGACCGCTATGTGCGTGAGCACAATGTCAAAAGCCGCTCCTCCTTTCTGGCGGATGCAGCGATGGAGAAGCTGGTTCGGCAATAAGTTGTCTCAGCTGGATCTCCTTCGCGGGCAAGTCGGATCGCCGCACCGCCGCTCCCACAGGGGTTGCAAGATACCTGTGGGAGCGGGCTTGCTCCGGGCGGCGATCCGACGAAGCTTTTAGCGATTTATGCCGTCGCCAACGAACCCTTCTGCGAAACACTCAAGAACCGCAACAACGCCAGCAGCGGAAACGCGCTGCCAACCATCACGATCCACAACCAGCCACCGTGCTCGTACACCGCGCTGGCCACCGAAGAGCCGAAGGCGCCGCCGATGAAGATGCTGGTCATGTACAGCGCATTCAGGCGGCTGCGGCTTTTGCCGTCGAGGGCGTAGACCGCACGCTGGCCGAGGACCATGTTCATCTGCACGCAGAAGTCGAGCACCACGCCGGTCACGGCCAGGCCGATGACGCTCCAGGCCGGATGGATAAACGCCGGCAGAAAACTCAGGCTGGCGAACAGCAGGGCCAGCAACGACGCGATGCGCGTGTGACCGGCATCGGCCAGGCGTCCGGCGATGGGGGCGGCAATGGCGCCGATGGCGCCCACCAAGGCGAAGATCGCGATCTCGCTTTGCGACAAACCGTGATTGCGCGCCAGTTCCAGCGGCACGGCGGTCCAGAACAGGCTGAAGGTGGCAAACATGCAACCCTGGTAAAACGCCCGCTGGCGCAGGACTGGTTGTTTGCGCAACAGCGTCCACAGCGAGCCCAGCAATTGGCCATAGGAAGCACTGTGATCAGGTTCACGCTTGGGAATGGTCACGGCCAGCACGATGCTGATGGCCGCCATCAACACCGCGGCAATCATAAACATCGCCCGCCAGCCGAAGTGATCGGCCACCACACTGGACACCGGCCGGGCCAACAGAATGCCGAGCAACAAACCGCCCATGATCCCGCCCACCACACGGCCACGGGTTTCTTCCGGCGCCAGGTGCGCGGCCAATGGAATCAGGATCTGCACCGAAACCGAACTGAACCCCACCAACAGCGAAATCAGCAAAAACACGTTCGGCTGATCGGTGAACGCCGCGCCCAGCAGGCTGACAATCGCCACCAGGGTGGTGATGATCATCAGCCGACGGTTCTCCAGCAAATCCCCCAACGGCACCAGGAAAAACAGCCCCAGCGCATAGCCGATCTGGGTCAGGGAGACGATCAGGCTGGCCATGGTATTGGTCAGGCCGATGTCCGGAGCGATCAGGCCGATGATCGGCTGGGCGTAGTAGATGTTGGCGACAATGGCACCGCAGCAGAAGGCGAACAGCAGCACCATGCCTCGGGTCATTGTCGCGGTGCCGTGGGACACCTGGGTCGCTGGTTTCATAACGGGTCTCGCTGTACGGAAAGGAATGCGCGCAGGCTAATGGGCTGCCGGAAACGGCGGAAGTGGGATTGGAGTGATAGCAATCATTCCATTGCGGAATGACTGACGGACGCGTGTGTCGAAGTACCTTGCGTCAGAACATCGAGGGTGAATGATACATTCACTTACATCTTGTTCGATAGCGTGCTTATGTTCTCACTCCACGTCCCGTCACCGGAGGGCCGCTCCATGAATGTGAAGTTTCGTCAGCTGATTCGCTGGGGTTCAGTCGTTACCTTGATCGGCGTATTCAGCGCTGGCCTGGTTCAGGCCGAGGACGCACCGGGCACGCGCATCGGGGTGCGCGGCGAGATCACCGGCGTCAGCCCGGACATTCTGAAAGTCCATGCCAACAGCGGCGACAACGTGGTGATCAATCTGACCAAAGACACCAGGGTCCGCGCCGTGACCCTGGCCAACATCGAAGACATCAAGCCCGGCAGCTACATTGGCTCTGCGGCTATTCCTCAGGAGGATGGCTCCCTCAAGGCCCTGGAGGTCCACGTTTTCCCGCCGGAGCTGGCCGGCAGTGGCGACGGTCATCGGCCCTTCGATCTGGTCAAGGGCAGCAGCATGACCAACGGCAGCGTCGGCGACCTGGTGGTGAGCAATGGTCGGGTGCTGACCGTCAACTACAAGGGCGGCCAACAGAAGATTTTGGTGCCGGAGGACGTACCCATCGTCAACCTGGTGCCGGCCGATCGCAGCCTGTTGAAGGTGGGCGTGAAGATCGTGACCTTTGTCACGCAGGGCGCTGACGGCACGCTCACCGCCCAATCCATCTCGGCGGGCAAGGATGGCGTGACGCCGCCGATGTAGCCGACACATGGCAACCGGCCATCCGAAGAAAAGCCCGCAGAGCCCCGGCAGCTAGAATCTACAGGGGGGATCACTTCAATGTGTCCTTACAAGCGGGAGTATCACGATGAAAATCGTATCTTCGCTGGCGTTAGTCGTAGCAGTCGGTGGGCTCTGTGCTTGTTCGACAGTGCCTGACAGGCAAGTCACCAACGTTCCCCTGAACGGCACCTCGGTCAATCCCGGGAATATCGGCCGGCCGATCATGATGCCCAACGGGCATGACACCGTGTTCTGGATTGCGGTCAGTGGCGAGCCTGTGGGCAGTGCGTTACCGGGCCGTCTGATGGCTTACATCTACCCGGGCAGTTGCGCGAACCTGGGTGCGAAACCGGCCTATGACATGAACGACGGACCCAATGCGCGGTTCTATTCTGCGGCGTCGCACCAGTATTTCTGGAAGAGCGCACCGGTCGCCATCGAAACCCTTCGAGCCGGCGGCTATGCCTTGGTGGTGCGTGAAAGCCCGGCCGATGGTCACCAGAATATTTTCTGCGGCAACCTGAGCTGAAAGTGGAAGCCACAAAAAAGGCGACCTGTGCTGGTCGCCTTTTTCGTTAACGCGCAGTCATCACTGACCGCTGTAGATCTGGTCGAAAACCCCGCCATCAATGAAGTGGGTCTTCTGCACGGTGCGCCAGTCGCCGAAGGTCTTCTCGACCGACAGGAAGTCCACTTTCGGGAAACGGTCGGTGTACTTGGCCAGCACGGCCGGGTCACGCGGCCGCAGGTAGTTCGCCGCCGCAATCTCCTGGCCTTGCGGCGACCACAAGTACTTCAGGTATTCCTCGGCCGCTGCGCGGGTGCCTTTCTTGTCGACGGTTTTGTCGACCACCGACACCGGTGGCTCTGCTTCGGCGGAAACGCTTGGGTAGATGACTTCGAACTGATCACGGCCGAACTCGCGGGCGATCATTTCCGCTTCGTTCTCGAAGGTCACCAGCACGTCGCCGATCTGGTTGGTCATGAAGGTGGTGGTAGCGGCACGGCCACCGGTGTCGAGTACCGGCGCTTGCTTGAACAGCTTGCCGACGAATTCCTTCGCTTTGTTCTCGTCACCGCCGTTTTTCAGCACGTAGCCCCAGGCCGAGAGATAGGTGTAGCGGCCGTTCCCCGAAGTTTTCGGGTTCGGGACGATGACCTGAACGCCATCCTTGAGCAGGTCCGGCCAGTCTTTCAGGGCTTTCGGGTTGCCCTTGCGCACGATGAACACGGTGGCCGAGGTGAACGGCGCGCTGTTGTTCGGCAGGCGCGTGACCCAGTTGTCCGGGACCAGTTTGCCGTTGTCCGCCAGGGCGTTGATGTCGGTGGCCATGTTCATGGTGATGACATCGGCCGGCAGGCCGTCGATGACCGAACGCGCCTGTTTGCTGGAACCGCCGAAGGACATCTGCAGGATGATGTTTTCGTTGTGCTCGGCTTGCCAGTGTTTCTGGAACGCAGTGTTGTAGTCCTTGTAGAAATCTCGCATCACGTCGTAGGAAACGTTGAGCAGGGTCGGTGCAGCCTGGGCGATGTTGCCCAGGGCCAGGCCAGCGGCGAGAAGTGAGGCGCCAAAGAGTTTTTTCACTGCGAATTCCTTTTGATGTAGGAGCTGCCGTAGGCTGCTCCTACGGGTTATTTATTAGTTATCAACGATGTGTCGACTATAGCCGGGCTCGTTTAGTCCTTTAAAGATTAAAAAGCTCTTTGCTTATTCCAGTTTTTTGAACAATGCATTGCCACAACGCGAGCAGAACGACGCCTCGGGTTCATGGCTGTCCTTGGCACACACCGGGCAGTCGCGATGCAACTGGCCGCCACGCATGGCCGTGGCCAGTTCGGCGGTGAAGATCCCGGTGGGCACGGCGATGATCGAGTAACCGGTGATCATCACCATCGACGAGATGACCTGGCCCAGTGCGGTCTTGGGCACGATGTCGCCGTAACCGACGGTGGTAAGGGTGACGATAGCCCAGTAAATGCCCTTGGGAATGCTGGTGAAGCCATGTTGCGGGCCTTCGACCACATACATCAGGGTGCCGAACACGATGACCAGCGTGCAGACGCTGAGCAGGAACACGAGGATTTTCTGCTTGCTGCCGCGCAAGGCATCGAGCAGGTAATGGGCTTGTTTGAGATAAGGACCGAGCTTGAGCACGCGGAAGATCCGCAGCATCCGGATCACCCGGATGATCAGCAGGTACTGGGCATCGCTGTAATACAGCGCGAGGATGCCGGGCACGATGGCCAGCAGATCCACCAGCCCATAGAAGCTGAACGCGTAGTGCAGCGGTTTTGGCGAGCAGTACAGGCGCAGGATGTACTCGCCGAGGAAGATCACCGTGAAGCCCCACTCGATGTACGCCAGCAGGCTGGCGTAATTCTGGTGGACGTCATCGATGCTGTCCAGAATCACCACCACCAGGCTGGCGAGGATGATCAGCAGCAGGGTGGAGTCGAAGCGTCGACCGGCGACGGTGTCGGTCTGGAAAATAATCACGTACAGGCGATTACGCCACGTGTCGTTGCTGTTCATGCACATCGCCTTGGCCGCAAATCAGCGCAGCCTAGGTTGATTCTCCCCGGGAGCGCAAGGCGCGCTGTCGACCGTGGCTTTGCCGAGCATTTGCACAACGCTGCGGATCAGCCAGCCGGCAAGAATGAACGGCGCGGTCAGCGTGGGCAGACCGATGGCGGCAAACACCGGAGTCAGCAGCAACGCCAGGCCGATGCCAATCAGCGGCAGCCACGGTTGGCGACGCTGCGAGCTGAAGGCGAGGGCGGCGAGTACGGCGTTATAGCCACCTAGGCCGAGCAGCGCGGTATAGAAGTCGTGGTGCAGCAGGCTCCAGCCCATGCCCGCGACAGACGCCAACAACGCCCAGCAGAATGCGCGGCGATCAGCGATCAGCAAACCGGCGGCAATCATCGCACCGGCCAGCGGATGACCGAGGAACATCACTTGGCCGAGGCCTTTGAGTGGCGCGGCGAGCATGTTCAGGGTGCTGACTTCGATCAAGTGCGGCTCAGTCGAGGGCGTGGCGAAGCACAGCAGCAACCAGCCCAGTCCGACGAAGGGCGCGGTGTAGGCCGGCAGGCATTGGCTGAACCGGACGCGCTTGAGCCACTGCTGGGTGATCATTGCACTCAGGCCACCGGCGGCCAGAATCAGTGGCGGCATCATCGCCGACCAGGGGAAATACAGGCTCAGTAACAGTCCGAGCAGGACGCCGTTGTAGCTGAACAACCCGGCCTGACGATCAGCCTTGGCATAGTTGCGACGTTGCGCGGTGAGCAGCCCGGCGACACCGCCGAGCAAGGCGCCGCCGAGCAAGGCGGGCGCAGTGAACAAAATGGCCAGGACGCACAGCAGGCCGCACAGCGGATTGCGCTGGAGAAAGATCTGGCTGAAGCCGTTGAGCAATGCTTCGGCCCAGTCGGGGCAGTGGGTGTTGAAGTGATTGGCAGGCATGGCAGTTCTGAAGGTCAGTGGGACCGAGTTGCCTGCATCGCGAGCAAGCTCGCTCCCACACTGAATCTTTGTTCAGTCTTGGTTCTGTGAACGACACAAAACCAATGTGGGAGCGAGCTTGCTCGCGATGAGGCCGGTATGGGCGCTAGATCAATGTCTCGATACGCAAAGAGTTAGTCGACCCCGGCTGCCCAAACGGCACACCGGCGGTGATCAATAACGTGTCGCCACGCTGCGCCATGCCCTGGGCCTGGGCGATCTCCAGCGCTGTGGAGCAGACTTCATCGACCTGACGCAGGCGATCGTTGACCACCGAGTGCACACCCCACGCCACGCTCAGGCGACGGGCGGTCTGCAGGTTCGGTGTCAGGTTGAGGATCGGCACCGTCGGCCGCTCCCGCGCCGCACGCAGGCTCGACGCGCCGGACTCGCTGTAATTGACGAGCACCGCCACCGGCAGCACGTTACTGATGCGGCGAATGGCGCAGCTGATCGCGTCGGAAACGGTGGCCTCGGCTTTCGGTCGGCTGACGTCGAGTTGAGTCTGATAGTCCGGACCGTTTTCCACCTGGCGGATGATCTTGCTCATCATCTGCACGGCTTCGAGCGGGTATTCGCCGGAGGCGGTTTCCGCCGACAGCATCACCGCGTCCGCACCTTCGGCCACGGCGTTGGCGACATCGGTGACTTCGGCGCGGGTTGGCGCCGGTGAGAAGCGCATCGACTCCAGCATCTGCGTCGCCACCACCACCGGTTTGCCGAGCTGGCGGCAGGTGCTGATGATGTTCTTCTGAATTTGCGGCACGCTTTCGGCCGGCACTTCCACGCCCAGGTCACCACGGGCGACCATGATCGCATCGCTCAGTTCGGCGATCTCGCGCAGTTGTTCGACGGCCGAGGGCTTCTCGATCTTGGCCATCAGGAACGCCTTGTCGCCGATCAGGGAGCGGGCTTCGCGGATGTCATCGGGACGTTGCACGAACGACAGCGCTACCCAGTCCACCCCAAGCTCCAGACCGAAGGTCAAGTCGCGGCGATCCTTGGCGGTCAGCGGGCTCAGGTCGAGCACCGCTTGTGGAACGTTCACGCCTTTGCGGTCTGACAGTTCGCCGCCATTGAGCACGGTGGTGTCGATGGCGTCGGCGTACTTGGTCACCACCCGCAGACGCAGCTTGCCGTCGTCCAGCAGCAGGTCCATGCCCGGCTCCAGCGCGGCGATGATTTCCGGGTGGGGCAGGTTGACCCGGCGCTCATCGCCCGGGGTGGCATCGAGGTCCAGGCGCAAAGCCTGGCCGCGTACCAGTTGCACCTTGCCTTCGGCGAACTTGCCGACCCGCAGTTTCGGGCCTTGCAGGTCCATCAGGATGCCCAATGGATAATTCAGCTGGCGCTCGACTTCACGGATCCACTGAAAACGCTGGGCGTGGTCGGCGTGATCGCCATGGCTGAAGTTCAGGCGGAAGATGTTGACCCCGGCCAGCACCAGCTCACGGATGGCGTCGATGCCATCGGTGGCCGGACCGAGGGTGGCGAGGATTTTGACCTTTTTGTCAGGCGTCATGTTTAGTGCTCTCAAGGATCAGAATGGCGCGGAAGTCGTTGACGTTGGTACGGGTCGGCTCGGTGACGATCAGCGCGTCGAGTGCCTCGAAGTAGCCGTAACCGTTGTTGTTGTCCAACTCGTCGCTGGCGCTCAGACCCAATGCGGCGGCGCGGGCGTAGCTGTCCGGGGTCATGATCGCGCCGGCGTTGTCTTCGGAACCGTCGATGCCATCGGTGTCGCCGGCCAGCGCGAACACGCCGGGCAGGCCCTTGAGGCTGTCGGTCAGGCTCAGCAGAAACTCGGCATTGCGCCCGCCACGGCCATTGCCGCGCACGGTGACGGTGGTTTCGCCGCCGGAGAGAATCACACAGGGCGCCGCCAGCGGCTGGCCGTGCAGGACGATCTGTCGTGCGATGCCGGCGTGGACTTTCGCCACCTCGCGGGATTCGCCTTCGAGGTCGCCGAGGATCAGCGGACTGAACCCGGCCTGACGGCATTTCACCGCCGCCGCTTCAAGGGATTGCTGCGGGCGGGCGATCAACTGGAAATGACTGCGGGCCAGGCTCGGGTCACCGGGTTTGACGGTTTCCGATTCGGGGCTTTGCAGCCAGGTGCGCACCGAAGCCGGAACCTCGATGGCGTAGCGTTTGAGGATCGCCAGCGCTTCGGCCGACGTGCTCGGGTCGGCCACGGTAGGGCCGGAGGCGATGACCGTGGCGAGGTCGCCCGGTACATCGGAAATCGCATAGGTGTAGACCGTGGCAGGCCAGCAGGCTTTGCCCAGGCGGCCGCCCTTGATCGCCGAGAGGTGCTTGCGTACGCAGTTCATCTCGCCAATGGTGGCGCCGGACTTGAGCAGGGCTTTGTTGATCGACTGCTTGTCGGCCAGGGTGATGCCTTCGGCCGGCAGTGCCAGCAGGGCAGAGCCACCACCGGAGAGCAGGAAGATCACGCGGTCGTTTTCACTCAGGTCGCTGACCAGTTCCAGCACACGCTTGGCCACGGCCAGACCTGCAGCGTCCGGTACCGGATGCGCGGCTTCGACCACTTCGATTTTTTCGCAAGGTGCGCCGTGACCGTAGCGGGTCACCACCAGGCCGGAGACTTCACCCTGCCAGCAGCGCTCGACCACCTGGGCCATGGCAGCGGCGGCTTTGCCGGCGCCGATGACGATCACGCGACCGCTGCGGTCGGCAGGCAAATGGGCTTCGAGGACTTGTTGCGGATGCGCCGCGTCGATGGCTGTGGCAAACAGCTCGCGCAGCAATTGTTGCGGATCGACCGACATGGCGGGCTCCCGGAATTCTTGTTATTGGGGGAACGCAACCTGCGGCAACTCTGGGTCGGTTACCCATTTGGTGGGATGAACCGGATCCTGTAGGAGCTGCCGCAGGCTGCGATCTTGTTGCGGATAACGCTGTATGCGGAGAGATGTCAGATCAAGATCAAAAGATCGCAGCCTTCGGCAGCTCCTACTTGCGAATCGAGAAGTTCGCCATGTGTTCCAGACCCTTGATCAGCGCCGAGTGGTCCCAGTTGCTGCCACCGATGGCCGCGCAGGTACTGAACACTTGCTGGGTGTTGGCGGTGTTCGGCAGGTTGATGTTCAGCTCCTTGGCGCCTTGCAGGGCCAGGTTCAGGTCCTTCTGGTGCAGGCTGATGCGGAAACCTGGATCGAAGGTGCCCTTGATCATGCGCTCGCCGTGCACTTCGAGGATCTTCGAGGACGCGAAACCGCCCATCAGTGCTTCACGCACCTTGGCCGGATCGGCACCGTTTTTCGAAGCGAACAGCAGGGCTTCAGCCACGGCCTGGATGTTCAGGGCCACGATGATCTGGTTGGCCACCTTGGCGGTTTGACCGTCGCCGTTGCCACCGACCAGGGTGATGTTCTTGCCCATGGCCTGGAACAGCGGCAGGGCGCGTTCGAAGGCGTCGGCATCGCCGCCGACCATGATGCTCAGGGTCGCAGCCTTGGCGCCGACTTCACCGCCAGATACCGGGGCGTCGAGGTATTGCGCGCCTTTTTCGTTGATTTTTGCCGCGAAAGCCTTGGTGGCGGTCGGCGAGATCGAGCTCATGTCGATGACGACTTTGCCCTTGCCCACGCCAGCAGCAATGCCGTCGGCGCGGAACAGCACGTCATCGACCTGCGGGGTATCCGGCACCATGACGATGATGAATTCAGCTTCCTGGGCGACTTCTTTCGGGTTCGCCAGGGCAACGGCGCCAGCGGCGACCAGGTCGGCAGGCGCAGGGTCGTGGTGGGCCGACAGGAACAGGCTGTGACCGGCTTTCTGCAGGTTCGCCGCCATTGGGTGGCCCATGATGCCGGTGCCGATAAATCCGATTTTAGCCATGAGAAAATCCTCTTGTTTTTATAAACAGCCGTAGGAGCTGCCGCAGGCTGCGATTTTTTGATTTTGCTTTTGAAGGTCAAGATCAAAAGATCGCAGCCTTCGGCAGCTCCTACAGGGTCATGTGTTTGTCAGATCGCGTTATGGGTTTTCAACCAGCCCAGGCCCGCTTCAGTGGTGGTCAGCGGCTTGTATTCGCAACCGACCCAACCCTGATAACCGATACGGTCCAGGTGTTCGAACAGGAAGCGGTAGTTGATTTCACCGGTACCTGGTTCGTTGCGCCCCGGGTTGTCCGCGAGCTGCACATGGTTGATCTCGCCCAGGTGCGATTGCAGGGTGCGGGCCAGATCGCCTTCCATGATTTGCATGTGGTAGATGTCGTACTGCAGGAACAGGTTGGCGCTGCCGACCTGCTCGCGAATCGACAGGGCTTGCGCCGTGTTGTTCAGGTAGAAACCTGGAATGTCACGGGTGTTGATCGCTTCCATCACCAGCTTGATACCCGCCGCTTGCAGCTTGTCGGCTGCGTACTTGAGGTTGGCGACGAAGGTTTTTTCCACGGTGGCATCGTCGACGCCTTGTGGGCGGATACCGGCCAGGCAGTTGACCTGGGTGTTGCCCAGTACTTGTGCGTAGGCGATGGCCAGGTCGACACCGGCGCGGAATTCTTCAACGCGGTCCGGCAGGCAGGCGATACCCCGCTCGCCTTTGGCCCAGTCACCGGCCGGCAGGTTGAACAGCACTTGGGTCAGACCGTTGGCGTCGAGCTGGGCCTTGATTTCGGCGGAGCTGAAGTCGTACGGGAACAGGTATTCGACACCACTGAAGCCGGCCTTGGCGGCCGCTTCGAAACGGGCGAGAAAGTCCTGTTCGGTGAACAGCATGGACAGGTTGGCTGCGAAACGCGGCATGGTGGTCTCCCGTTAAGGTTGTCGTTCCCGCACTCTGTGCGGGAACGATCGATAGCAGTTAATCCAGCAACGAAATCGCGGTCGGTGCGTCGTCGCCGACCAGCGCCAGGTCTTCGAATTCGTTGACGGCGTTGATCTCGGTACCCATGGAAATGTTGGTCACACGCTCCAGGATGATCTCGACAATCACTGGAACCTTGAACTCTTCGATCAGCTCCTGGGCCTTGCGCAGGGCAGGCTGGATCTGAGCCGGTTCGAACACACGCAGTGCCTTGCAACCGAGGCCTTCGGCAACTGCGACGTGGTCCACACCGTAACCGTTGAGTTCCGGGGCGTTCAGGTTGTCGAAGGACAGCTGCACGCAGTAGTCCATGTCGAACCCGCGCTGCGCCTGACGGATCAGACCCAGGTACGAGTTGTTCACCACGACGTGGATGTACGGCAGCTTGAACTGCGCCCCCACCGCCAATTCCTCGATCATGAACTGGAAGTCATAGTCCCCCGACAGGGCCACGACTTTACGGTTCGGATCAGCCTTGACCACGCCCAGCGCTGCCGGAATGGTCCAGCCCAACGGGCCTGCCTGACCGCAGTTGATCCAGTGGCGCGGCTTGTAGACGTGCAGGAACTGCGCGCCGGCAATCTGCGACAGACCGATGGTGCTGACGTAGCAGGTGTCTTTGCCGAACACCTGGTTCATCTCTTCGTAAACGCGCTGTGGTTTTACCGGCACATTGTCGAAGTGAGTCTTGCGCTGCAGGCTGGCTTTGCGCTGTTGGCAGTCTTGCAGCCAGGCGCTGCGGTTCTTCAGCTTGCCGGCGGCTTGCCATTCGCGAGCGACTTCGATGAACACGGTCAGCGCGGCAGCGGCGTCGGAAACGATGCCCAGGTCCGGGGTGAACACGCGGCCGATCTGGGTCGGTTCGATGTCGACGTGAATGAACTTGCGGCCTTCGGTGTACACGTCAACCGAACCGGTGTGACGGTTGGCCCAACGGTTGCCCACGCCCAGAACCACGTCGGACTTGAGCATGGTTGCGTTGCCGTAGCGGTGCGAAGTCTGCAAGCCAACCATGCCCACCATCAGCGGGTGATCGTCTGGAATGGTGCCCCAGCCCATCAAGGTCGGGATCACCGGAATGCCGGTCAGCTCGGCGAACTCCACCAGCAAGTCGCTGGCATCGGCGTTGATGATGCCGCCACCGGCCACCAGTAATGGACGCTCGGCCTGGTCCAGCATGGCCAGGGCTTTTTCAACCTGAACGCGGGTAGCGCTCGGCTTGGCCAATGGCAGCGGCTGGTAGGCGTCGATGTCGAATTCGATTTCAGCCATCTGCACGTCGAACGGCAGGTCGATCAGCACCGGGCCTGGACGGCCGGAGCGCATTTCATAGAAAGCCTTCTGGAACGCGTAAGGCACCTGGCCCGGTTCCATGACGGTGGTCGACCACTTGGTGACTGGCTTGACGATGGTGGTGATATCGACAGCCTGGAAGTCTTCCTTGTGCATACGGGCGCGGGGTGCTTGCCCTGTGATGCAGAGGATTGGAATCGAGTCGGCCGAGGCGCTGTAGAGCCCGGTGACCATGTCGGTGCCGGCAGGGCCGGAAGTACCGATGCACACGCCGATGTTGCCGGCCTTGGTGCGGGTGTAGCCCTCGGCCATGTGCGAGGCGCCTTCAACGTGGCGAGCGAGTACGTGATCGATGCCGCCGACCTTTTGCAGGGCGGAGTACAGCGGGTTGATGGCGGCACCCGGGATGCCAAAAGCGGTATCGACCCCTTCACGGCGCATCACCAGAACGGCGGCTTCGATTGCTCTCATTTTGCTCATGGTTTTGTGCCTCTTTACGTTTTGTAATTGTATACAAGTGGCTTTGCGCAGAGTGTATTCACGGCGGACGGCGCAGGTCAATCCATTTTCTCAAGCGCTTGTTTCATTCGTCGGAAGGCCAATCTACTGTGGCTTTTCGTCGCATGTGGCGCCTTTCGAGAATTATTGTATACAAAAAAATAATTCATTGTGTTCTATTTGTTGCATCGGGCCGCGCAACACAAAGCAGTCCAACGGCTTTCCCTATAACAAAATGAGGACGGCACCATGAGCGCTTTAACCTTGAAAGTCGCAGTCAACCTGGCCGATCAGGCCATCACCGCGGGGCGGGCGATCTCTGCCGCGCCATTGACCGTTGCAGTACTGGATGCCGGCGGGCACCTGATTACGCTGCAACGGGAAGACGGCGCCAGCCTGCTGCGCCCGCAGATCGCCATCGGCAAGGCCTGGGGCGCGATTGCCCTGGGCAAGGGCTCACGCCTGCTGGCACAGGACGCCCAGCAACGCCCGGCCTTCTTCGCTGCGCTGAATAGCCTGGGGCAGGGCAGCGTCGTCCCGGTGCCGGGCGGCGTATTGGTTCGGGATCAAGACGGGACTGTGTTGGGGGCGGTCGGTATCAGTGGAGATCTGTCTGATGTCGATGAGCAATGTGCGATCCGCGCGATCGAGGGGCAGGGGTTGAAGGCGGATGCGGGGGTGGCTGGTTGATCTTCGGCGTCTGATTTACCGCTTTCGCGGGCTTGCTCGCGAAAGCAATCTCCCAGACTCATCCAGCTAAAAGTCTGCGCCATTTCGCGCAGCCATTCGCGAACTACTTTCCTGCGCACTTTCGCCCCAGAACAGCTTTTTAGCTGCCTGCTTTTCCCGTTGAAATTTCCATCCGGTAAATTCCGATTTTTTAGAATTTTGTGCGAAACATTTGGGTGTTGCCGAATATTTTCGCAAGAATATTCACAGGTATCACTCGTATCATTCTCTCGGAACAAGCCGAGAGCTTTGCAATGAAAACAACACTATCGTGGTGGGATATCAGCCCGCCTTTGAGCACCGCTACACCTACCTGGCCGGGTGACACACCTTTTCAGGAAGAGCGCGTGTGGAGCTTCGGACCCGAGTGTCCGGTGAATGTCGGGCGTATCACCCTGTCGCCTCACACGGGTGCCCATGTCGACGCGCCGCTGCATTACAGCGCTGATGGCGCGGCCATTGGCGATGTGTCACTCGATGTCTATATGGGGCCTTGCCGTGTGCTGCATTGCCTGAACAGCGGCCGGCTGGTGCACCCCGGGCAGCTTGAAGGTCGCTTGCAAGACCTGCCTGAACGGGTGCTGCTGCGCACCTGGCGACAAGCGCCGTTGAGCTCCTGGGATCCGGATTTCACCGCAGTCGCCAAAGAAACCGTCGACCTGCTGGCGAGCCTCGGTGTGCGCTTGATCGGTATCGATACGCCGTCGCTGGACCCTCAGCAATCAAAAACCATGGATTCGCACAATGCCGTAGCCCGACATGGCATGGCCATCCTCGAGGGCATCGTGCTTGATGACGTCCCGGAAGGGGACTATGAATTGATCRCGCTGCCGCTGCGTTTTGCCCATCTGGACGCCAGTCCGGTCAGGGCGATTTTACGTCCACTGAATAAACCGCCACTTGAGGAGCCGACTCAATGAGCCAATGCCCCTATTCACCTGCAAACCAGACGGAAGAATGGCATAACGCCGAGCTGAATTTTTCCGAATCCATGAGCTACGGCGACTACCTGGATCTGGGGCGCATTCTCAGCGCACAGCACCCGTTATCTCCGGACCATAACGAGATGCTGTTCATCATCCAGCATCAGACGTCAGAGCTGTGGATGAAGCTGATGCTGCACGAGCTCAAAGCCGCCCGTGAACACATTCGATTGGGAGAGTTGCCGCCCGCTTTCAAGATGCTGGCGCGGGTCTCGCGGATTTTTGATCAACTGGTGCATGCCTGGACAGTGCTGGCCACCATGACACCCACCGAGTACCACGCGATACGGCCGTTTCTGGGGCAGTCATCGGGCTTCCAGTCGTTCCAGTACCGCGAGATCGAATTCATTCTGGGCAACAAAAGCGCGACCCTGTTGCGCCCCCATGCGCATCGGCCGGAACTGTTGCAGTCGCTTGAAAAGGCGATCGCCACACCGTCACTGTATGACGAGGCGATTCGCTTGATGGTCAGCGCGGGCTTGACCATTGACCCACAGCGATTCGAGCGCGATCCGACCAGTCCGACGGCGCATGACGCGTCGGTCGAAGCAGCCTGGCGCGAGGTCTACACCGACCCTTCGCGTTATTGGGATCTCTATCAGTTGGCGGAGAAACTCATCGACCTTGAGGATTCGTTCCGGCAATGGCGCTTCCGGCATGTGACCACGGTCGAGCGGATCATCGGCTTTCAACCAGGGACCGGTGGCACAGAAGGTGTCGGTTATCTGCGCAAGATGCTCGATACCGTGCTGTTCCCGGAGTTGTGGCGAGTGCGCTCAACTCTCTAATTTACCGAGAGTAATGTCTGAACGCTTAAACCGAGCGGCAATTGAATAAATTGATGCATTCAAACCATGCCTGACCATAACAATTAGAAGGTAATCAGATGGCGGATGAAATCTTGCGACAAGGCGAGCTCAAGCGAGGGCTGAAAAATCGTCATATTCAGCTGATCGCATTGGGCGGAGCGATAGGTACCGGGTTGTTTCTCGGCTCTGCCGGAGTACTCAAATCGGCCGGGCCGTCGATGATCCTCGGCTATGCGATTGCCGGGTTCATCGCCTTTCTGATCATGCGCCAGTTGGGCGAGATGATTGTCGAGGAACCGGTGGCCGGCTCCTTCAGTCATTTTGCCCACAAGTACTGGGGCGGCTATGCCGGCTTTCTGTCCGGCTGGAATTACTGGGTGCTGTATGTGCTGGTGGGCATGGCAGAGTTGACGGCTGTCGGCAAGTACGTGCAGTTCTGGTGGCCGGAAGTCCCCTCCTGGGTCAGCGCGGCGGTGTTCTTCGTCCTGGTCAATTTGATCAATATGATGAACGTCAAAGTCTTCGGCGAGATGGAGTTCTGGTTTGCAATCATCAAGGTCGTAGCGATCATTGGCATGATTGCCCTGGGCTGCTACATGTTGTTCAGCGGAACGGGCGGCCCGCAGGCCTCGGTCAGCAATCTGTGGAGTCACGGCGGCTTCTTTCCCAACGGCACCACCGGATTGCTGATGTCCATGGCGTTCATCATGTTCTCCTTCGGCGGTCTGGAGCTGGTCGGCATCACCGCCGCTGAAGCCAGCGAGCCGGGAAAAGTGATTCCCAAGGCGATCAACCAGGTGGTTTATCGCGTGCTGATCTTCTACGTCGGCGCACTCACCGTGTTGCTATCGCTGTATCCGTGGGATCAACTGCTACAGACACTGGGCGCTTCGGGCGATGCCTATGGCGGCAGCCCGTTCGTGCAGATCTTCTCCTTGATCGGCAGCGACACCGCAGCGCACATCCTCAATTTCGTGGTGCTCACCGCGGCGCTCTCTGTCTATAACAGTGGCGTCTACTGCAACAGCCGCATGCTCTATGGCCTGGCCGAACAGGGCAACGCGCCCAAGGCGCTGATGAAACTGAACAAGCAGGGCGTGCCTCTACTGGCGCTGGGCGTATCTGCGTTGATCACCATGCTGTCCGTGCTGGTTAACTACCTCGCCCCCCATGAAGCGCTTGAGTTGCTCTTTGCACTGGTGGTCGCATCGCTGATGATCAACTGGGCGATGATCAGCCTGACGCACCTGAAATTTCGCAAAATCATGGGCCAGCGAGGCATCGTGCCGGGCTTCAAGGCGTTCTGGTTTCCCTACAGCAATTACCTGTGCCTGGCCTTCATGGCCATGATCGTCTGCGTCATGCTGATGATTCCAGGGATACGCGCTTCAGTCTTCGCCATACCGGTGTGGGTGTTGATCATCTTCAGCTTTTACCGGATGCGTATGGCCAAGGATCGGGCCTTGCCGTTGGTTCAATAGCCTTCCCGCTGACAAAAGCCCCGACATTCAATGAGTGACGGGGCTTTTTAAACGGATAAAACAGCCGTTTTGTGGCGTGGAACCTGCTCTTTTCAAGCCTGATACGCGCTATCAGAGCGCGCTGAAAAATATTGCCGTGGGTGCGTCGTGATGAGTAGCAACGCTGATCCGCAGTTTCGCGACATTCGTATCGATCACTATGACCTCGAGGGTGCAAGGAACTGGATGTCTGGTATCTGCGGGCCGCACCGCCTCCAGACTTCGACGCCTGAGCGGATCCGCTTTCATCACAGCGCCAATGTGTTCAAGTCGATGGCCACGACCCTGGGCACTCTCTCATATGGCACCGACGTCACCATCGATATCGAAGACGCCGAACACTTCAGTAGCTACAGCCTGAGTTTGCCGTTGGTGGGCGCGGTGATGATCACCACCTACTTCACCGATGCCTTCACAATGACCTTGGTATTCGGTGTGCCTTTCCTGCTGATCCTCACGGTTGTCTACTGGATCTTCTTCAGAAAACCCGGGGCAGCCGTGGCGTTGAATCCGCTGCCGAAGGTTTAGAGGGCGCAAACATGCAATCCCGACCGGCAGTTTTCATGGACTGCCGAGTCGGCATTGATCCTGGGCCGCTATCAGTCCGGCTCACATCCCTTGAGCACCAACCGGATAATCGTCTGCGCTGCCGCTTCGTAATCTTCTTCATCCAGCCTGGCCTTGCCGGTGATGGCGGTGATCTGCCAGTCGAAGTCGGCGTAGGTCTGGGTCGCGGCCCAGATGCTGAACATCAGGTGGTTGGGGTCGATGGGGGCGATTTGCCCGCGGTCGATCCAGGTCTGGATGCACTCGATGTTGTGTTTGGCCTGGCCATTGAGCTGTTCGACCAGATCGCTGCTCAGGTGGGGGGCGCCGTGCATGATTTCGCTGGCGAACACCTTGGAGGCGAAGGGCAGGTCGCGGGAAATGCGGATTTTCGAGCGGATGTAGCCACTGAGCACTTCGCTGGGCACGCCGTCGGCGTTGAACGGCGTCGAGGCCTGCAGGATGGGCTCGATGATGCTTTCCAGGACCTCGCGGTAGAGGTTTTCCTTGGATTTGAAGTAGTAGTAGACGTTAGGCTTGGGCAGCCCGGCCTTGGCCGCGATGTCGCTGGTTTTGGTCGCAGCGAAGCCTTTGTCGGCGAATTCCTCACTGGCGGCACGCAGGATCAGTTGTTTGTTGCGCTCGCGGATAGTGCTCATAAACCGGGTGATTCCTTGCCTGTTCTGGCGGTTGCGCATGGTATCACCGGCCTCGCGCGGCGCTCAAGAATGCACCGCAGCCCGTGATGCCGCGCTATGCTGCTGCGCATTCATTGCAGAAGGAAACCCGATTCATGGCAGGAAGCAGTTTGCTGGTACTGATCGACGATATCGCGGCCGTGCTGGACGATGTGTCATTGATGACCCAAATGGCCGCCAAAAAAACGGCCGGCGTACTCGGTGACGACCTGGCACTCAACGCCCAGCAAGTCAGCGGCGTGCGTGCCGAACGGGAAATCCCGGTGGTCTGGGCGGTCGCCAAGGGTTCGTTCATCAATAAATTGATCCTGGTGCCGTCGGCGCTGGCCATCAGTGCGTTCACTCCGTGGCTGGTTACACCGCTGTTGATGGTCGGCGGTGCCTATCTGTGCTTCGAAGGCTTTGAAAAACTCGCCCACAAGTTCCTGCACAGCAAGGCTGAAGATGTCGCCGAGCATGCGCAGTTGGTCGAGGCTGTGGCCGACCCGGCCACCGACCTGGTGGCGTTCGAAAAGGACAAGATCAAAGGCGCGATCCGCACCGACTTCATTCTTTCGGCAGAAATCATCGCCATCACCCTCGGCACCGTGGCCGGCGCTCCATTGACCCAGCAAATCATCGTGCTTTCTGGCATTGCCATTGTTATGACTGTCGGCGTGTACGGATTGGTGGCGGGTATCGTCAAGCTCGACGACCTGGGCCTGTGGTTGACCCAAAAGCCCGGGCAGATGGCGAAAAGCATCGGCGGCGGGATTCTGCGTGCGGCACCGTACATGATGAAAAGCCTGTCGGTGATTGGTACGGCGGCGATGTTTCTGGTGGGCGGCGGGATCCTCACGCACGGTGTGCCGGTGGTGCATCACTGGATCGAAAGTGTTGGCGCGGCGGCGGGTAGTGGCGGATTTGTCGTGCCGGTGTTGCTCAATGGCGTGGCGGGGATTGTCGCAGGGGCGGCGGTGTTGGTTGGCGTCATGGCTGTCAGCAAGATCTGGAAAGCCCTGAAGGGTTGAATTCAGAACTCTTTCTACAAGCAATACATAACAAATGTGGGAGCGAGCTTGCTCGCGATGAGGCCATATCATTCAACATCTAAGTTGACTGAAACACCGCCATCGCGAGCAAGCTCGCTCCCACAGGTTTTTGTGTGGCCGAATTACTCGGCGATCTGCAACTTGCGCGCCTCGGTGTACACGTAACGCACTTTCTCGTACTCGAATGGCGAGTTCAACTGGCCATAACGGAAGGTGGTCTGGTGGCGCTTGTCGATGCTGCGCAGGATCCAGACTTCCGGATGGTTGGAGCTGACTTCGGCAACGTTGAGGAAGTTGATCGCATTCTCTGCCGTGTAATCCACCGCCAGGCCGCCGGTGTCACGCAGGTTGGACGGACCGAGGATCGGCAGGACGAAGTAAGCGCCGCCCGGCACGCCGTAGAAGCCCAATGTCTGGCCGAAGTCTTCGCTTTGGCGCGGCAGGCCCATGGCGGTGGCCGGATCCCACAGGCCGGCGATGCCGATGGTGGTATTGAGCAGCAGACGTCCGGTGGTTTCCAGTGAGCGCTGGCCCTTGAGTTGCAGCAGGCTGTTCAACAGGTTCGGCACGTCGCCGAGGTTGTTGAAGAAGTTGCTGACACCAGTGCGCAGGAAGCTCGGGGTGACGTAGCGGTAACCATTGACCACCGGCAGAAACACCCATTGGTCGAAGCGGTAGTTGAAGTGATAGACGCGCCGGTTCCACTCTTCCAGCGGATCGTAGACTGCCAGTGCGCTGAGCGTCGAACGCTCGAACTCGCGCTGGTCCAGGCCCGGGTTGAATTTGAGTTTGCTCAGCGGTTCCTTGAAGCCGTCACTGTCGACGACCACGGGGGTGTTGGCTTTGCTGTTGTCGGCATTGGCGACGCCTGCACAGAGTAACGCTGCGAAAAGCAGGAGATGTTTAGCCACGGAAGAACTCCAGCATGGCGTCGCTGTTGACGCGGTAGTTAATGTTGCCGCAGTGGCCGCCGTACGGGTAAACGGTCAGGCGATCACCGAAGGTCCTGCGCAGGAAGCCCAGGTCGCCAGGGCCGAGGATCACGTCATCGGCGTTGTGCATGACAGCGATTTTCGGGCTTTCGTGCAGGTAGTCCTTCAGCGCATACAGGCTCACCTGGTCAATCAGCTGCAGCAGGCTGCCGCCGTCGGTGCGGGCGCGCCACATCGGGATGACTTGTTCGGTGATGTAGCAGTCGAAGTCGCATTGCAGCGCACGCTTGAGGAATGGCGTGAGGCTGGTGCCCTCGGTGATCGGGAACTTGGGTGGGGTGATCAGGCCGCGACGGTTGATCAGGTCCGAAGTGAAGGCAATGTCGGCTGCCGAAAAGCGGAACGACGTCCCGATCAGCATGGCCATCTGTTCGTTGGTCAGGTGCTGTTTGGATTGCTGGAAATCGTAGAGCAGGGCGTCGTTGAGGTCGATGTAGCCCTTCTGCTGGAAGTAGCGGGTCAGTTTGTTCAGTACCAGTTCATAGAACGTGGTGCTGTTGTTGATGCCCTTGACCTCGGTCTGGACCAGCTTGTCGAGGTTGGTGATCGAGGTGTAGAGGTTGACCGGCGGGTTGAGCAGCAGGACTTTCTTGAAGTTGAAGCTGCGGCGGGTTTCGTCCAGGTGCGCGACGAATGCGGCATCCAGTGCGCCCAGGCTGTACCCGGTCAGGTAGTAATCGGTGACCGGCACTTTCGGGTTCTGTGCCCGCACGGCCTGCATCACCCGGTACATGTCTTCGGCGTCTTCCTTGGAAACGCCCGGCGTGGCGAAGCGTGAAGCGGAACTCATGAAGTCATAGCTGGTGGGCGATGACAACTGCACGACGTGGTAGCCGGCTTTGTAATAGAGCTTTTTCAGGTATTCATTCAGGCTGCTGTCATAACGTGCACCGGTGCCGGCGATCAGGAAAATCAGCGGCGCGGCGTGATCCTGCGTGGCAATGCGATAGTCGAGTTTCTTGACCGCCCAGAAATTGTCCGGCAATTCGAACGCCCGTTCCGGACGCAAGGTGACGCTGCGCACCGTCTGATCGATGTCATCGTCCAGCGGCAACTCCGGACGCAGGTCCGGCGGCGTGGTCGCGATGGTCGCCTCGAACGGGTTGGTCAGGGGGTAGCCATAACTGGCGGCGTCAATGTCGACCGCCAGTGCGGACGCACTCAATATAAGGCCGCCAAACAGGGCGACGAAGCGCAAGGAACGGAGCATGACTAAATCCCTTAGAAGAAGGTGCCGAATGAATTTCGCAGGCTATGACCACCGGATCTGCGCCAAAGTGCCAACCCTCGGCACCAAACAGGCTTAATTTCGAAGTAATAGTAGCCGGACGATACACTTTGCAGCGATTGAATGACCAGTTAACAGATGTTATCGCTTGCGAAACGCTTAAGGGCGATTAAGCTGGCCGCCGTTTTTCGCCAATTGGAGTGCTCCATGTCTCGCCGCCTGCCCGTGATTCTGCTGCTTGTTTTGCTGCCTGTATGGCTGGCCGCCAGTTATGGCGCGCGTTATGGCTTCATGGAGGATGCTCAGTGGGTCGGCATTTGTGTGGATGAGGCAAGCCGCTGGGAATGCCAGGTGCGTTCGAACCTGGGGCTGATGATCCACTTCGGCGTTCTGGGCTGGGCAGCGTTGGGCGCGGCGATCATCGGCTTTGTCGTGCCGGGGCGGGCAGGTTGGTGGCTGGCGGTGCTGGCGCTGGTGTTCGGCTTTCCGGCGCTGGCGTTGTACAACACCACGCTGGCGGTGTTGGCGGTGGTGATTGCGGGATTGCGGTTGGTCAGGGCTTCCCGGAGCGCCTGATAGTCCGTCATCGCGAGCAGGCTCGCTCCCACAATTGATCTTTGTCGCACGTAAA
This sequence comes from Pseudomonas sp. P1_F7, assembly GCF_056405655.1. NCBI lineage: Bacteria > Pseudomonadati > Pseudomonadota > Gammaproteobacteria > Pseudomonadales > Pseudomonadaceae > Pseudomonas > Pseudomonas sp. P1_F7. The sequence goes on along the minus strand of NZ_JBFUBR010000006.1, from coordinate 106,202 downwards.
CTTTGTGTTCACCGAAGGTCTACTGTGGGAGCGAGCTTGCTCGCGATGAGGCCATTCGGGTCGCTAAAGAGTTAAACCTTGCGAACCCGCAAGCAACGCCACAACGCAGCCACCATCAACACACTCACCAGCGTCCAACCCCAGGCCTGCTGGTTCTGCAAACCTTCACCGAACAATTGCGGCGCAATGCCGGCGCCGATGATGAAGGTCAGCAGTGCAATCTCCCGACGCGGCACGCTCACCGGACGGCACAGATAAACCAGCGCCGGCACGATGAACGCGACGCTCGGGAAGCTGCGATAGCGTGGATCGAACACCAGCTCCAGCATCATCACTGCCGCCGCGAAACCTGCCGTTGCCACCAGCCAACCAGCACGGCGCTCCAGCAAGTTGAAAGCCCGCCCACGCCATCCGCTGCGAGGGCTCAATGTCAGCGCAGCATGGGTCAGCACCAGAAAATTCAGAGCGGTCAGCAATCCGACCCACAACCACTCACTGGTAAAACGCGTGGTAACCCGTGCCAGATCGCCCCAGGCGCCAATCGAGCAGGCTGCCAATGCACCGAGCAGTGGCAGTACCAGCGCCGAGCGTGTCGTGCGGACCCGACCACCGAGCAGCAAGGTACCGAGGAAGATCAATCCGCCTAACGCCAGCCATTGCGACCAGTACGGTACGTTTGTCACTGGCCCGGCCAGCACGCCCTTGTCCTGGCGATCTGCATCGAACAGTCCCCAGTAACCACCGACAGCTCCTTCACTGGCGCGTTTCCATGGCTGGTCGAAGGCTTCGATCAGGTTGTAGTGCCAGCCTTGTTGCTCGGCCATGGCGACAAATCCACGAATGAACCTGGCTTCGTTGACCCGACTCGGCAGGGCCGTTTCGCGCTGGCGACCTTCGCTGGGCCAGCCGGTTTCGCCGATCAGTACATCCTTTGGCGCGAATTTGTTGCCGAACACTTGGCGCACTTCGGCCACATGTCGCAGGGCGGCGTCGATGTTCGACGGATCATCTTCCCAATACGGCAGCAAGTGGATGGTCAGGAAGTCCACGGCGGGGGCGATTTCCGGGTGCTTGAGCCAGAACTCCCAGACGTCGGCATAAGTGACAGGCTGTTTGACCTGGCTTTTGACCTTGTTGATCAGTGTCGCCAATTGTGCGCCGGTGACTTCCTTGCGCAGCAGGGTTTCGTTGCCGACGATCACCGCGCTCACCACATCCGGGTTGGCGTTGGCCGAGGCGATCAGCAGGTCGACTTCTTTCTCGGTGTCCACCGGGTTGCTGTTCACCCATGCGCCAATCATCATTTTCAAGCCGTGCTTGCGCGCCAACTCCGGCAGGGCCTCGAGGCCGGTCATGGAATAGGTGCGGATGCATTCGAAACGGGTCGCCAGCAGCGTGAGGTCGGCGTCCATGCGCTCGGGGCGCAAGTTGAATGGCACGTCGAACGGCGATTGATCCTTGTCGAACGGCGTGTAGGACGCGCATTGCAGCTTGTGCGTTGCGCTGGCCACGTCCGGCAATATCACCGGTTTACCGAGGCCGTACCAGAAGCCGCCCAGGGCAAACAGCCCGAGCAGGCAAGCGAATAGATAAGCAGCAAAAGGGAAGCGGGATGTCGCGGACATGGTCAGGCCGTGTGGGAGCAAAGCGGCGCATGTTACCTGCATTTACCGCGTGCTTGGTGGCCTGCATGATTTTGACATGCAAAGTTCGGGCGGATTGGCAGCGGGGGGTGTTGCGGTGAGGATTAATGGCTTTCTGATGTCGTTTCTCGATGCCTTGAGGTCGCTGGCAGAGCAGGTCGCGATGAGCGTCAGGTTGATGATCGGCGTGTCAGTACTCCGCTGATGTTCGGACGAGTTTGCGGTGAGGCGTGATGGGGGCGCTGGGCACCATAACAATACGTTTAAGCGACTCGGCATCCGTCGAGTGCAGCACTTTCGGGGAAGTAACGATGAAGATGCGACGACTCTTGGGCGCAGGTGCCGCTTTGGTGCTGGCGATCAGTTCTACCGTGGCCAGTGCCGCTGGGAAGGAAGTGACGATCGGTTATGTCGATGGCTGGTCGGACAGTGTCGCCACGACCAACGTGGCTGCCGAAGTGATCAGGCAGAAACTCGGTTATGACGTGAAGCTGCAAGCCGTTGCCACCGGGATCATGTGGCAGGGCGTGGCTACAGGCAAACTCGACGCCATGCTGTCGGCCTGGCTGCCGGTGACCCACGGCGAATACTGGACGAAGAACAAGGATCAGGTCGTCGATTACGGCCCGAACTTCAAGGACGCGAAAATCGGCCTGATCGTGCCGGAGTACGTTAAAGCCAAGTCCATCGAGGACCTGAAAACCGACGACAGCTTCAAGAATCGCATCGTCGGCATCGACGCCGGTTCAGGCGTGATGCTCAAGACCGATCAGGCCATCAAGGACTACGACCTGACCGGCTATCAACTCAAGGCCAGTTCCGGCGCCGGCATGATCGCCGAGCTGACCCGTGCCGAGAAGAAAAACGAATCCATCGCAGTGACCGGCTGGGTGCCGCACTGGATGTTCGCCAAGTGGAAACTGCGCTTCCTCGAAGACTCGAAAGGCGTGTACGGCGCGGCTGAAACCGTGAACAGCATCGGCAGCAAAGGCCTGGAGGCCAAGGCGCCGGAAGTGGCCAAGTTCCTGAAGAACTTCCAGTGGGCATCCAAGGATGAAATCGGTCAGGTGATGCTGGCGATTCAGGATGGTGCCAAGCCTGAAGCGGCGGCGAAGGATTGGATCGCCAAACACCCGGAGCGTGTGGCTGACTGGACTAAATAAACCTCGATCAAGCGCTTGTCGCGGATTAAAAGCTCGCCTGGAGCGATTGCCAGGCGGGCTTTGTTGTTTCTGGATTCTGCAAATTATTCGTGTGGCGAGGGAGCAAGCTCCCTCGCCACAGGGGTTCTAAGACTAAGGTCGTCTGGAACCTGCCCCGCAGCCGCATAGAGTGGATACCGTTCCAACTAAATCTGTGCTGCGAGGATAAAAACAATGAACGACAGCATTTACCTCTCGATTCAAAACAGCCCGCGCTTCAAGGAGCTGGTTAGCAAGAGGGAACGATTCGCCTGGATTCTTTCGGCGGTCATGCTAGGGCTTTACTCCGGATTCATCCTTCTGATTGCCTATGGGCCGCAGGTGCTGGGGGCGAAAATCAGCCCTGAGTCCTCGATTACCTGGGGCATACCGATCGGTGTCGGGCTGATTGTTTCGGCTTTCGTCCTGACCGGTATTTACGTGCGACGCGCCAACGGCGAATTCGACGACCTGAACAATGCGATTCTCAAGGAGGCTCAGCAATGATCCGCCGTCTAATGGCTCTTTTGAGCATCGCAGCTTTCGCGCCTGGCGCTTGGGCGGCAGACGCCCTGACCGGTGCCGTGCAGAAGCAACCGCTTAACGTGTCGGCGATCTTGATGTTTGTCGCCTTCGTTGGTGCCACCCTGTGCATCACCTACTGGGCTTCCAAGCGTAATAATTCGGCGGCCGACTACTACGCCGCTGGCGGCAAGATCACCGGTTTCCAGAACGGTCTGGCGATTGCCGGTGACTACATGTCGGCAGCGTCCTTCCTGGGTATTTCCGCGCTGGTGTTCACCTCCGGCTACGACGGCCTGATCTACTCGATCGGCTTCCTGGTGGGTTGGCCGATCATTCTGTTCCTGATCGCCGAGCGCCTGCGTAACCTGGGTAAATACACCTTTGCCGACGTGGCGTCCTATCGCCTGGGGCAAACCCAGATTCGCTCGCTGTCCGCTTGCGGTTCGCTGGTGGTGGTGGCGTTCTACCTGATCGCGCAAATGGTCGGTGCCGGCAAGCTGATCCAGTTGCTGTTCGGTCTCGATTACCACGTTGCGGTGATCCTGGTCGGTATTCTGATGTGCCTGTACGTGTTGTTCGGCGGCATGCTGGCGACCACCTGGGTGCAGATCATCAAGGCAGTCCTGCTGCTGTCCGGTGCTTCCTTCATGGCACTGATGGTGATGAAGCACGTCAACTTCGACTTCAATATGCTGTTCTCCGAGGCGATCAAGGTTCACCCGAAAGCTGAAGCGATCATGAGCCCGGGCGGCCTGGTGAAAGATCCGGTCTCGGCGTTCTCCCTTGGCCTGGCACTGATGTTCGGTACTGCTGGCCTGCCGCACATCCTGATGCGCTTCTTCACCGTGAGCGATGCAAAGGAAGCTCGCAAGAGCGTGTTGTACGCAACCGGCTTCATTGGCTACTTCTACATCCTGACCTTCATCATCGGCTTCGGCGCGATCCTGCTGGTCAGCACCAACCCGGCCTTTAAAGACGCTGCCGGCGCGCTGTTGGGCGGTAACAACATGGCGGCGGTGCACCTGGCCAACGCGGTTGGCGGCAGTATTTTCCTGGGCTTCATCTCGGCGGTGGCGTTCGCGACCATTCTGGCAGTGGTTGCCGGTCTGACCCTGGCCGGTGCTTCGGCGGTGTCCCACGACCTGTACGCCAGCGTTATCAAGAAGGGCAAGGCCAACGAGAAGGACGAGATCCGCGTCTCGAAAATCACCACCATCGCCTTGGCGGTGCTGGCAATTGGTCTGGGTATCCTGTTCGAGAGCCAGAACATTGCGTTCATGGTGGGCCTGGCGTTCTCCATCGCGGCAAGCTGCAACTTCCCGGTGCTGCTGCTTTCCATGTACTGGAAAAAGCTGACCACTCGCGGTGCGATGATCGGCGGCTGGATGGGGCTGGTCAGTGCCGTGGGCCTGATGGTGCTTGGTCCGACCATCTGGGTGCAGATCCTGCATCACGAGAAGGCCATCTTCCCGTATGAGTACCCGGCGCTGTTCTCGATGATGATTGCCTTTATCGGGATCTGGTTCTTCTCGGTTACCGACAAGTCCACTGCGGCTGACAATGAGCGGGCGCTGTTCTTTCCGCAGTTTGTTCGTTCTCAGACTGGCCTTGGGGCGAGCGGGGCGGTATCGCACTAAGGCTTGATGCATTTATATAGCTAGCGATGTTTTATGAAGTGCTCCGGTCGAGAGATCGGGGCACTTTTTTATTGTGCGTTAATCGACCTGAATTTTGCGGATGTACCCGATTTACTGTGGGAGCGAGCTTGCTCGCGATGGCGGCCTGTCAGCCGGCCTGTCTTTTGCTGACCGTGTACATATCCATTCCTGCGGTAACGGCCACCTACGGTTTCGCCCTTACGGCGACTCACTTTTTTTAACAAGCGCCTCAAAAAAAGTAAGCAAAAAAAGCGCTCGCCCCGAACGTACGGCCCCTCGCTAAGGCTCGGGGTTCCTTCGCTCCGGCATTCATCCGGGGGCATTGCCCTCCGGTCTGCTTCGCGACGACCTACATGCAATGAGTTCGACTGCGTCGAACGGCGCTGCGCGCCAATCCCCGGATGAACACCTCCGCTCAGCCTCCCGAGGGGGCGGGTGGATCAAGATCAAAAGCTGCAGGCGAGCTAACGCTCGGCCTGATGAGTGGTGAAGAGCAGAGGGTATGCCGAGCCTAGGCGAGGCACCGAATGTCAGGGGCAAGAGCCCTTGGTTACTTGGGGCTTTTCCAAGTGACCCGCTGTAAGAGCGGAATCCTAAGTGGCCGTTCCCGAAGAAACGGATATGCGCTCGATCAAAAAAAACGCGACAAAGCGCACAAACAAAAACGGCCTCCTGCTCTTTATATAAAAAGCAGAGGCCGTTCCCGGTACAACTCAACACCCTACAGCAAGACGGTGCTTACTTACGGTCTTCCAGCTTGGTGATATCACGCGACTCGTAGCCGGTGTACAGCTGGCGCGGACGGCCAATCTTGTACGGGCTGGAGAGCATTTCTTTCCAGTGGGAGATCCAGCCGACGGTACGCGCCAGGGCGAAGATCACGGTGAACATGCTGGTTGGAATGCCGATCGCCTTGAGGATGATCCCCGAGTAGAAGTCGACGTTCGGGTACAGCGAGCGCTCGATGAAGTAAGGGTCGGTCAGGGCGATCTCTTCCAGGCGCATGGCCAGTTCGAGTTGCGGATCGTTCTGGATGCCCAGTTCCTTCAACACTTCGTCGCAGGTCTGCTTCATTACTGTGGCGCGCGGATCGCGGTTTTTGTAAACGCGGTGACCGAAGCCCATCAGTTTGAACGGATCGTTCTTGTCCTTGGCCTTGGCGATGAACTTGTCGATGTTCGAGACATCGCCGATTTCATCGAGCATGGTCAGTACGGCTTCGTTGGCGCCGCCGTGGGCAGGGCCCCACAGTGCAGCGATACCGGCGGCGATACAGGCGAATGGGTTGGCGCCCGAAGAGCCCGCCAGGCGCACGGTGGAAGTCGACGCGTTCTGCTCGTGGTCGGCGTGGAGGATGAAGATCCGGTCCATGGCCTTGGCGAGTACCGGGCTGATCGGTTTGATCTCGCACGGGGTGTTGAACATCATGTGCAGGAAGTTTTCCGCGTACGACAGGTCGTTGCGCGGGTACATCATGGGTTGGCCCATGGAGTACTTGTAAACCATCGCGGCCAGGGTCGGCATCTTGGCAACCAGGCGGATCGCGGAAATTTCGCGATGCTGCGGGTTATTGATGTCCAGGGAGTCGTGGTAGAAGGCCGAGAGGGCGCCGACTACGCCGCACATGACGGCCATCGGGTGGGCGTCGCGACGGAAGCCGTTGAAGAAGGTCTTCAGCTGCTCGTGAACCATGGTGTGGTTCTTCACGGTGCTGACGAACTGGGCCTTCTGTTCTGCGGTCGGCAGTTCGCCGTTGAGCAGCAGATAGCAGGTCTCCAGGTAGTCCGACTTTTCAGCCAGCTGTTCGATCGGGTAGCCGCGGTGCAGCAGGATGCCGTTGTCGCCGTCGATATAGGTGATCTTCGACTCGCAGGAGGCGGTCGACATGAAGCCTGGGTCAAAGGTGAAACGGCCCGTGGCCGTCAGGCCCCGAACATCGATAACATCGGGACCAACGGTGCCGGTTAAAATGGGCAGCTCGACGGGGGCTGCGCCCTCGATGATCAACTGCGCTTTTTTGTCAGCCATGTGGCCTCCTATTTATGCTTGAAATCATCAGACAGACCCCCCACGCAGGGCCCGCACCACTATAGTGAGATAAATTCGAATGTCAATTTGCCTAAAGTCTTGCTCCAGAAGGCTTTAACCGGACTTTTTTCTCGAAATTGCCTGCCATTTACGCCTTTTATGTCAGTTGCGCAATCCGCTGTTTGGGTTAGGTCTTTGCGTTGTCATTAGTAGCCTAACTGTCTATACTCGGCCACCGACCGCCAAGGGCTTTTGGGCCTGCTTTATTGGGGGTCGCATCCCTGGGTGGTGGTTACCTGACCAGTGCACTCCCCAACAACTTTGCCCTGATTGTTAGGGGCTCTTCAGTGTGAAAAAAAAGCCGTGAAAAGCCAACGACCTGTAAACCTAGACCTAAGGACCATCAAACTCCCCATCACCGGCGTTACGTCGTTTCTTCACCGTGTTTCCGGCATCATTCTCTTCCTGGGCCTTGGCTTCATGCTTTATGCATTGGGCAAATCCCTGGGTTCCGAGGAAGGTTTTGTCGACGTGAAGACAACCTTGACCAGTCCTCTGGCCAAGTTCGTAGCATGGGGCCTCCTGTCCGCTCTGCTGTATCACTTGGTAGCCGGAGTGCGCCATCTGATCATGGATATGGGCATCGGCGAGACGCTGGAAGGCGGCCGCCTGGGCTCGAAAATTATCATCGCCGTTTCCGTGGTGCTGATCGTTCTGGCAGGAGTTTGGATATGGTAACCAGCGTTACGAACCTTTCGCGTTCCGGTCTTTATGACTGGATGGCGCAACGTGTGTCTGCGGTCGTTCTCGCGGCTTATTTCATTTTCCTGATCGGATACCTCGCTGCGAACCCTGGCATTGGCTATGACCAATGGCATGGCCTGTTCGCCCACAACGGGATGCGTATCTTCAGTCTGCTGGCCCTTGTGGCCCTGGGCGCTCACGCCTGGGTCGGCATGTGGACCATCGCGACCGACTACCTGACGCCAATGGCGCTGGGCAAGTCCGCGACTGCAGTGCGTTTCCTTTTCCAGGCGGTATGCGGCGTTGCGATGTTCGCTTACTTCGTCTGGGGTGTGCAGATTCTCTGGGGTATCTGATTCATGGCTAACATTCCAACGATTTCTTTCGACGCCATCATTATTGGTGGTGGCGGTGCCGGCATGCGCGCAGCGCTGCAACTGGCACAGGGCGGTCACAAGACTGCCGTGATCACCAAGGTTTTCCCGACCCGTTCGCACACTGTATCCGCCCAGGGCGGCATCACCTGCGCAATCGCGTCGGCTGACCCGAACGATGACTGGCGCTGGCACATGTACGATACCGTCAAGGGTTCCGACTACATCGGTGACCAGGACGCTATCGAATACATGTGTCAGGAAGGCCCGGCTGCCGTTTACGAGCTGGACCACATGGGTATGCCATTCTCGCGTACCGAGCAAGGCCGTATCTACCAGCGTCCGTTCGGTGGCCAGTCCAAGGACTACGGTAAAGGCGGCCAGGCTGCGCGTACTTGCGCTGCTTCCGACCGTACCGGTCACGCACTGCTGCACACCCTTTATCAGGGCAACCTGAAAGCCGGTACCGTGTTCCTGAACGAGTACTACGCGGTTGATCTGGTGAAGAACCAGGACGGCGCGTTCGTCGGCGTGATCGCCATCTGCATCGAAACCGGCGAAACCACCTACATCCGTGCCAAGGCCACCGTACTGGCTACCGGCGGTGCAGGTCGTATCTACGCTTCGACCACCAACGCCCTGATCAACACTGGTGACGGCGTTGGCATGGCGCTGCGTGCCGGCGTACCGGTGCAAGACATTGAAATGTGGCAGTTCCACCCGACCGGCATCGCCGGCGCCGGTGTACTGGTTACAGAAGGTTGCCGTGGTGAAGGTGGATACCTGATCAACAAGCACGGTGAGCGTTTCATGGAGCGTTATGCTCCGAACGCCAAAGACCTTGCCGGTCGTGACGTTGTTGCCCGTTCGATGGTTAAAGAGATCATCGCCGGCAACGGTTGCGGTCCGAACGGCGACCACGTGATGCTCAAACTCGACCACCTGGGCGAGGAAGTGCTGCACAGCCGTCTGCCAGGCATCTGCGAACTGTCGAAGACTTTCGCGCACGTTGACCCGGTTGTCGCTCCGGTTCCGGTTGTTCCGACCTGCCACTACATGATGGGCGGCGTTGCCACCAACATTCATGGCCAGGCGATGACCCAGAACGCCGAAGGCGTGGATCAGATCATTCCTGGTCTGTTCGCTGTAGGTGAAGTGGCTTGCGTATCGGTTCACGGTGCCAACCGTCTGGGCGGCAACTCGCTGCTCGACCTGGTGGTATTCGGCCGCGCTGCCGGCCTGCACCTGGAAAAAGCGTTGACCGACGGTATCGAATACGACGACGCCACCGACGCCGACATCAATGCAGCGTTGGCACGTCTGTCCGCTCTGAACGAGCGTACCGAAGGTGAAGACGTGGCTACCCTGCGTCGCGAGCTGCAAAACTGCATGCAGAACTACTTCGGTGTATTCCGTACCGGCGAATACATGCAGAAGGGTATTGCCCAGCTGGCTGACCTGCGCAAGCGCATCGCCAACGTGAAGATCAACGATAAGTCGCAGGCGTTCAACACTGCACGTATCGAAGCGCTGGAACTGCAGAACCTGCTGGAAGTGGCCGAAGCCACCGCCATCGCTGCAGAAGTACGTAAAGAGTCCCGTGGTGCTCACGCCCGTGAAGACTTCGAAGATCGTGACGACGAAAACTGGCTGTGCCACACCCTGTACTTCCCGGGTGACAAGCGCGTGACCAAGCGTGCCGTGAACTTCTCGCCGAAGACTGTTCCGACTTTTGAACCTAAGATTCGGACTTATTAAGGGTGGCCGCCATGTTGCAAGTCAGCGTTTATCGTTACAACCCTGATCAGGACGCCGCGCCGTTCATGCAGGAATTCCAGGTCGATACCGGTGGTAAAGACCTGATGGTGCTGGATGTGCTGGCCCTGATCAAAGAGCAGGACGAAGGTTTCTCCTATCGTCGCTCTTGCCGTGAAGGTGTTTGCGGTTCCGACGGCATGAACATCAACGGCAAAAACGGCCTGGCGTGCATCACGCCGCTGTCTGCCGTCGTAAAAGGTAACAAGTTGATCGTTCGTCCTCTGCCAGGTTTGCCGGTTATCCGTGACCTGGTCGTCGATATGAGCATCTTCTACAAGCAATACGAGAAGGTTAAGCCATACCTGCAGAACGACACGCCGGCTCCGGCCATCGAGCGTCTGCAGTCCCCTGAAGAACGTGAAAAGCTGGACGGTCTGTACGAGTGCATCCTGTGCGCTTGCTGCTCGACTTCCTGCCCGTCCTTCTGGTGGAACCCGGACAAGTTCCTGGGTCCAGCTGCTCTGCTGCAAGCGTACCGCTTCCTGGCAGACAGCCGTGACACCAAGACGTCCGAGCGTCTGGCTTCGCTGGATGACCCGTTCAGCGTATTCCGCTGCCGCGGGATCATGAACTGCGTCAACGTATGTCCGAAAGGCCTGAACCCGACTAAGGCCATCGGTCACATCCGTAACATGTTGCTCTCGAGCGGCGTGTGATTCAGCTGCTGTACCCGTAGGACCGCTGTAACCGTAGATGCTACGGCGCAGGCTTCAACCGGCGCCGTAGTTTTAACCTGGGCAGCAGCTTAAAAGGCTGCGGCTCTTATTTTGAAGAAATGAGACAAGCAGGGGCATCCGGGCTGGTACCCGGACTATCAGTGTGATCCTAGTGGCTTGTTTTGGTCGCTGCATTCGGACTTCTGCAAGTTTGCTCGGTGTCGACACCGGTGGTGTTCCCCTAACCGAGGGTGACCAAGCATGCAAGAAAGCGTGATGCAGCGCATGTGGAACAGTGCCTACCTATCCGGTAGTAACGCTGCCTATGTGGAAGAGCTTTACGAGCTCTACCTGCACGACCCTAACGCTGTGCCAGAAGAGTGGCGCACCTACTTCCAGAAGTTGCCTGCTGACGGCAACTCTGCCACCGATGTTTCGCACTCCACAATTCGCGATCATTTCGTCTTGCTGGCAAAGAACCAGCGCCGCGCCCAACCGGTTTCCGCCGGCAGCGTGAGCAGTGAGCACGAGAAGAAGCAAGTTGAAGTGCTGCGATTGATCCAGGCCTACCGTATGCGTGGCCACCAGGCAGCCCAGCTTGACCCGCTGGGACTGTGGCAGCGTCCTGCACCTGCAGACCTGTCGATCAATCATTACGGCTTGACCAATGCCGATCTTGATACGACCTTCCGTGCCGGCGACCTGTTCATCGGCAAAGAGGAAGCGAGCCTACGCGAAATTCACGAAGCGTTGCAGCAGACATATTGCCGCACCATCGGCGCTGAATTCACGCACATCACCGATTCCGAGCAGCGCCAGTGGTTCCAGCAGCGTCTGGAAAGCGTGCGCGGTCGTCCGACGTACTCCGCCGACATCAAGAGCCACCTGCTCGAGCGCGTGACCGCCGGCGAAGGCCTGGAAAAATACCTGGGCACCAAATACCCGGGTACCAAGCGTTTYGGTCTGGAAGGCGGCGAAAGCCTGATTCCGATGCTCGACGAGCTGATCCAGCGTTCCGGATCCTACGGCACCAAGGAAATCGTCATCGGCATGGCCCACCGTGGCCGTCTGAACGTGCTGGTCAACACATTCGGCAAGAACCCGCGCGAGCTGTTCGACGAGTTCGAAGGCAAGAAGAAGGTCGAGCTGGGTTCCGGTGACGTGAAATACCACCAGGGCTTCTCGTCCAACGTGATGACCACCGGCGGTGAGGTTCACCTGGCCATGGCGTTCAACCCGTCCCACCTGGAAATCGTTTCCCCGGTGGTCGAGGGTTCGGTTCGCGCCCGTCAGGATCGTCGCAACGACCCGACCGGTGAGAAGGTTCTGCCGATCTCCATCCACGGTGACGCTGCGTTCGCAGGTCAGGGCGTGGTCATGGAAACCTTCCAGATGTCGCAGACCCGCGGTTTCAAGACCGGCGGTACCGTGCACATCGTGATCAACAACCAGGTCGGTTTCACCATCAGCAACCCGCTGGACTCGCGTTCCACCGAGTACGCCACCGACGTCGCAAAAATGATCCAGGCGCCGATCCTCCATGTGAATGGTGATGATCCGGAAGCCGTATTGTTCGTGACCCAGCTGGCCATCGACTACCGCATGCAGTTCAAGCGTGACGTGGTAATCGACCTGGTCTGCTACCGTCGTCGCGGCCACAACGAGGCCGACGAGCCAAGCGGCACCCAGCCGATCATGTATCAGCAGATCACCAAGCAGCGCACCACCCGTGAGCTGTATGCCGATCGCCTGACCCAGGGCGGTGTGCTGGACGCAGAGCGTGTTCAGGCGAAAGTCGACGAATACCGCAACGCGCTGGACAACGGTCTGCACGTGGTGAAAAGCCTGGTCAAGGAACCGAACAAAGAGTTGTTCGTAGACTGGCGTCCATATCTGGGCCACGCCTGGACCGCGCGTCACGACACTCGCTTCGACCTCAAGACCTTGCAGGAACTGTCCGCCAAGCTGCTGGAAATCCCGGAAGGCTTCGTGGTTCAGCGCCAGGTTGCCAAGATCTACGAAGACCGCCAGAAGATGCAAGCCGGCGGCCTGCCGATCAACTGGGGTTACGCCGAAACCATGGCGTACGCGACCCTGGCGTTCGAAGGTCACCCGATTCGCATGACTGGCCAGGACATCGGTCGCGGTACGTTCTCGCACCGCCATGCTGTCCTGCACAACCAGAAAGACGCGGGCACCTACATCCCGCTGCAGAACCTGTACGACGGTCAGCCGCGTTTCGACCTGTACGACTCGTTCCTGTCCGAAGAAGCGGTATTGGCGTTCGAGTACGGTTACTCGACCACCACGCCGAATGCCCTGGTTATCTGGGAAGCCCAGTTCGGCGACTTCGCCAACGGCGCCCAGGTAGTTATCGACCAGTTCATCACCAGTGGCGAGCACAAGTGGGGCCGTCTGTGCGGTCTGACCATGCTGCTGCCGCATGGTTATGAAGGTCAGGGTCCGGAGCACTCCTCGGCTCGTCTGGAGCGTTACCTGCAGCTGTGCGCCGAGCACAACATTCAGGTGTGCATGCCGACGACGCCGGCTCAGATCTACCACTTGCTGCGCCGTCAGGTGATTCGCCCGCTGCGCAAGCCATTGGTAGTCCTGACTCCGAAGTCGCTGCTGCGCCACAAGCTGGCCATCTCGACGCTGGAAGATCTGGCCGAAGGTTCGTTCCAGACCGTTATCCCGGAAATCGATGCCCATGACCCGAAAAAGGTCGAGCGCGTTGTTCTGTGTAGCGGCAAGGTCTACTACGACCTGCTGGAAAAACGCCGTGCCGAAGGCCGTGACGACATCGCCATCGTGCGTATCGAGCAGCTGTACCCGTTCCCTGAGGACGACTTGAAAGAAGTCCTGGCTCCTTACACCAACGCCAAGCATGCCGTCTGGTGCCAGGAAGAGCCGATGAACCAGGGTGCCTGGTACTGCAGCCAACACCACTTGCGTCGCAGCGTCGGCAACCTCAACAAGTCTCTCGTACTCGAGTACGCGGGCCGTGAGGCTTCTGCTGCACCTGCATGCGGTTACGCATCGATGCACGCCGAGCAGCAGGAACAACTGCTGCAAGACGCCTTTACTGTTTAACGCCTTCGCGCACCTGAAACCGAATTTAAGGAACCACAGATAATGGCTATCGAGATCAAAGCCCCCACTTTCCCGGAATCGGTTGCCGATGGCACCGTTGCCACCTGGCACAAACAACCGGGCGACGCGGTCAAGCGCGACGAACTGATCGTCGACATTGAAACCGACAAAGTCGTACTGGAAGTGTTGGCTACTGCTGACGGCGTGCTGGGCGCTATCGTCAAGAACGAAGGCGACACCGTTCTGTCTGACGAAGTGCTGGGCTCCATCGAAGCTGGCGGCGCTGCTGCCGCTCCAGCCGCTGCCGCTGCTCCGACCGCTGCACAAGCTGCTGCTCCAGCTGCCGAAGGCGAAGACGATCCTGTTGCTGCACCGGCTGCTCGCAAGCTGGCTGAAGAGAACGGCATCAACATCGCTTCCGTTGCCGGCACCGGCAAAGGCGGTCGCGTGACCAAGGAAGACGTGGTTGCAGCCGTTGCTGCCAAGAAAGCTGCTCCGGCTGCCGCGCCTGCCAAGGCTGCTGCACCTGCCGCTGCTGCTCCGGTGTTCGCTGCTGGCGAGCGCATCGAGAAGCGCGTACCGATGACCCGCGTACGTGCCACCGTAGCCAAGCGTCTGGTTGAAGCTCAGTCGAACATGGCGATGCTGACCACTTTCAACGAAGTCGACATGACCGAAGTCATGGCGCTGCGTTCGAAGTACAAGGACCTGTTCGAGAAGTCCCACAACGGCGTACGCCTGGGCTTCATGTCGTTCTTCGTGAAAGCAGCTACTGAAGCGCTGAAACGCTTCCCGGCTGTCAACGCCTCGATCGACGGTGGCGACATTGTTTACCACGGCTACGCTGACGTCGGCGTTGCAGTTTCCAGCGATCGCGGCCTGGTTGTACCGGTTCTGCGTAACGCCGAACTGATGAGCCTGGCTGAAATCGAAGGCGGCATCGCCACCTTCGGCAAGAAAGCCCGCGACGGCAAACTGTCGATGGACGAAATGACCGGTGGTACTTTCACCATCACCAACGGTGGTACTTTCGGTTCGATGATGTCGACCCCGATCGTCAACCCGCCACAAGCCGCCATCCTGGGCATGCACAACATCATCCAGCGTCCTATGGCCATCAACGGTCAGGTCGTTATCCGTCCGATGATGTACCTGGCACTGTCCTACGATCACCGTCTGATCGATGGCAAAGAAGCTGTGACCTTCCTGGTGACCATCAAGAACCTGCTGGAAGATCCGGCTCGTCTGTTGCTGGATATCTGATAGAAGCAGCCATGAGCTGCAAGCTCGAGCTGTCGGAAAACCCGCAGCCTGGCTTGCCGCTCGCGGCTTGAAGCTTTTCGCTAAAGAGGATTTTTTGAATGTCGCAGAAATTTGACGTAGTAGTGATCGGCGCTGGCCCTGGCGGCTATGTGGCTGCCATCAAGGCCGCTCAGCTTGGTCTTTCGACCGCCTGCATCGAGAAGTACACCGACAAGGAAGGCAAACTGGCTCTGGGCGGTACTTGCCTGAACGTCGGCTGCATTCCATCCAAGGCCCTGCTGGACAGCTCGTGGAAATTCCACGAAGCCCAGGACGGTTTCGCGATCCACGGTATCAATCACGCTGGCGTGACCATGGACGTGCCAGCGATGGTCGGCCGTAAAGCCAACATCGTCAAAGGCCTGACCTCCGGCGTTGCGACCCTGTTCAAGGCCAACGGTGTGACCTCGATCCAGGGTCACGGCAAGCTGCTGGCCGGCAAGAAAGTCGAAGTCACCAAGCCTGACGGCTCGGTAGAAATCATCGAAGCCGAAAACGTCATCCTGGCTCCAGGTTCGCGTCCGATCGACATTCCGCCAGCTCCGGTTGACCAGAATGTGATCGTCGACTCGACTGGCGCCCTGGAATTCCAATCCGTTCCCAAGCGTCTGGGCGTGATCGGCGCTGGCGTGATCGGTCTGGAACTGGGTTCGGTCTGGTCGCGTCTGGGTGCAGAAGTGACTGTGCTGGAAGCCCTGGACACCTTCCTGATGGCAGCGGATGCCGCTGTTTCCAAGGAAGCGCTGAAAACCCTGACCAAACAGGGTCTGGACATCAAGCTGGGCGCTCGCGTAACCGGTTCCAAAGTGAACGGCGACGAAGTCGTTGTTAACTACACCGATGCCAAGGGCGAACAGAACATCACTTTCGACAAGCTGATCGTAGCCGTTGGTCGCCGTCCGGTGACCACTGATCTGCTGGCTGCCGACTGCGGCGTGACCCTGGACGAGCGCGGTTTCGTGCACGTTGACGATCACTGCGCCACCACCGTACCGGGCGTCTACGCCATCGGCGACGTGGTTCGCGGCATGATGCTGGCGCACAAGGCCTCGGAAGAGGGCATCATGGTTGTCGAGCGCATCAAGGGCCACAAGGCCCAGATGAACTATGACCTGATCCCTTCGGTTATTTATACTCACCCGGAAATCGCGTGGGTGGGTAAAACCGAGCAGGCCTTGAAAGCTGAAGGCGTTGAAGTTAACGTCGGCACCTTCCCGTTCGCAGCCTCTGGCCGTGCCATGGCTGCCAACGACACCGGTGGTTTCGTCAAGGTCATCGCAGATGCCAAGACAGACCGCGTACTGGGCGTCCACGTGATTGGCCCAAGCGCTGCAGAACTGGTTCAGCAGGGCGCGATCGGTATGGAGTTCGGCACCAGCGCTGAAGACCTGGGCATGATGGTTTTCTCCCATCCGACCCTGTCTGAAGCCTTGCACGAAGCTGCTCTGGCAGTGAATGGCGGCGCCATTCATATCGCCAACCGCAAGAAGCGTTAAGACATAATAAGAAACCACGGCGGTTTGGCCCGTCGTGAGCCTTGCATGCAAGACTCACCGCGGAATATCCGCTGGACGCAGTCTTGCATAGCTGCACCGGGTATCCGGAAAGGCTATGCAAGCAGCAGTCACAGGTGGTGCGGCACTTGAATGAGTGCAGCACCGAATGCGCAGTACCTAACGAAGACGGTAATAAGCATGAATCTTCACGAGTATCAGGGTAAGCAGCTGTTCGCTGAGTACGGCCTGCCAGTTTCCACCGGTTACGCGGTAGACACCCCGGAAGCAGCAGCAGAAGCTTGCGACAAAATCGGCGGCAGCGAGTGGGTTGTCAAAGCCCAGGTCCACGCCGGTGGTCGCGGTAAAGCGGGCGGCGTAAAGCTGGTTCGCAGCAAAGAAGACGCCAAAGCCTTCGCACAGCAGTGGCTGGGCAAGCGTCTGGTGACTTACCAGACTGACGCCAATGGTCAGCCAGTCACCAAGATCCTGGTTGAATCGTGCACTGATATCGCTAAAGAGCTGTACCTGGGCGCTGTCGTTGACCGTTCGAGCCGTCGCATCGTGTTCATGGCTTCCACCGAAGGTGGCGTGGACATCGAGAAAATCGCTCACGACACTCCAGAAAAAATTCTGAAAGCCACTATCGATCCACTGGTTGGCGCTCAGCCATTCCAGGGTCGCGAGCTGGCATTCCAGTTGGGTCTGGAAGGCAAGCAAGTTGCCCAGTTCGCCAAGATCTTCGTAGGTCTGGCCAAACTGTTCAAGGATCACGACCTGGCCCTGCTGGAAGTGAACCCGCTGGTGATCAAGGCTGACGGCGATCTGCACTGCCTGGACGCCAAGATCAACATCGACGCCAACGCCATGTACCGTCAGCCTAAGCTGAAGACTTTCCACGATCCGTCGCAAGACGATCCGCGCGAAGCGCACGCTGCCAAGTTCGAACTGAACTACGTAGCGCTGGAAGGCAACATCGGTTGCATGGTCAACGGTGCTGGCCTGGCCATGGGTACCATGGACATCGTCAACCTGCACGGCGGCAAACCAGCCAACTTCCTCGACGTGGGCGGCGGTGCTACCAAGGAACGCGTTACCGAAGCGTTCAAGATCATCCTGTCCGACACTAATGTCGCTGCAGTACTGGTCAACATCTTCGGCGGCATCGTTCGTTGCGACATGATTGCCGAAGGCATCATCGGCGCTGTGAAAGAAGTCGGCGTGAAAATCCCGGTTGTTGTTCGCCTTGAAGGCAACAACGCTGAGCTGGGCGCTAAAGTACTGGCAGAAAGCGGTTTGAACATCATCGCTGCTACCAGCCTGACCGACGCTGCTCAACAAGTTGTCAAAGCTGCGGAGGGCAAATAATGAGCGTCCTGATCAATAAAGACACCAAAGTTATCTGCCAGGGTATTACCGGTTCGCAAGGTAGTTTCCACACCCAGCAAGCCATCGAATACGGCACCAAGATGGTTGGTGGTGTAACTCCAGGCAAAGGCGGCACCGAGCACCTTGGCCTGCCAGTGTTCAACACCGTGAAAGACGCTGTAGCTGCCACTGGCGCCACCGCCAGCGTGATCTACGTTCCGGCTCCTTTCTGCAAGGACTCGATCCTGGAAGCTGCCTTCGGCGGCATCAAGCTGATCGTGTGCATCACCGAAGGCATTCCTACCCTGGACATGCTGGACGCTAAAGTTAAGTGCGACGAGCTGGGCGTAGTCCTGATCGGCCCTAACTGCCCAGGCGTGATCACTCCAGGCGAATGCAAGATCGGCATCATGCCAGGTCACATTCACTTGCCAGGCAAGGTCGGAATCGTTTCCCGTTCCGGCACCCTGACCTACGAAGCTGTGAAGCAGACTACTGACGCCGGTTTCGGTCAGTCGACTTGCGTCGGCATCGGTGGTGACCCGATCCCGGGTTCGAACTTCATCGACATCCTGAAGCTGTTCCAGGAAGACCCGAAGACCGAAGCGATCGTGATGATCGGTGAGATCGGCGGTTCGGCTGAAGAAGAAGCGGCTGCCTACATCAAGGCACACGTGACCAAGCCGGTTGTTTCCTACATCGCTGGTGTGACTGCTCCTCCGGGCAAGCGCATGGGCCATGCTGGCGCAATCATCTCTGGCGGCAAAGGCACTGCAGACGAGAAATTCGCTGCTCTGCAAGACGCAGGCGTTAAAACCGTGCGTTCGCTGGCAGACATCGGCAAGGCCCTGGCCGAGCTGACCGGTTGGGCTGTCAAATAAGCCTCGCGCTTAGCTGACGCTTCACCTAACAAAGGCCACCTTCGGGTGGCCTTTGTCGTTTTTGGCATTTGTGTTGGCTGTGCTGGCCCCTTCGCGGGCAAGCCCGCGAAGGCGGACTTATAGACGACAACCATTTATATGCAAAAACGCGACACGAAAATGTCGTAGATCGGAATGTTCGCCCTCTAACAGTGCGTTTCTGGTCCAAATTCGTTAGGCTACTCGCCATTTTTGCGTCCGCGGCCCACAAGGCAGCAACGCGCTAAAAGGGTCGGTCTTATACGGACTGACAGCATTTCCCTCACCCATAGGGAAATCCCTCTCTAAATTCCGATTCAGTAGTGTGGTATTTCCTTAATGAAAGTGTTGAAAGGCCAGGACATCCTGGCACTTGGTTTTATGACGTTCGCCCTGTTCGTCGGGGCTGGCAACATCATCTTCCCGCCTATCGTCGGTTTGCAGTCCGGGCCTAATGTCTGGATGGCGGCGCTGGGCTTCCTGGTCACCGCGGTCGGTCTGCCGGTGATCACCGTTGTGGCGCTGGCCAAGGTCGGCGGTGCAATGGATGCCTTGAGCAGCCCGATCGGTAAAGTGGCCGGTGGCCTGTTGGCGGCGGCGTGCTACCTCGCTGTTGGTCCGCTGTTCGCGACGCCACGTACCGCGACTGTATCCTTCGAAGTGGGCTTGGCGCCGCTGACCGGCGAGAGCCCGTTGGCGCTGTTCCTCTACAGTTCGGTGTACTTCCTGCTGGTGTTTTTCATCTCGCTGTATCCGGGCCGTTTGCTGGATACCGTAGGGCGCTTCCTCGCACCACTGAAGATCATCGCCCTGGCCGTGCTGGGCATTGCAGCATTCGCCTTGCCGGCCGGTGACATTGGACAAGCCACGCCTGAATACGTAGCGGCGCCGTTTTCCCAAGGTTTCATCAATGGTTACCTGACCATGGATACCCTGGGCGCCCTGGTGTTCGGCATCGTCATCGTCAACGCCATCCGTTCCCGCGGCGTCGAGTCGCCGGCACTGATCACTCGCTATGCGATTATCGCCGGCCTGATCGCCGGTGTCGGCTTGGCGCTGGTGTATGTCAGTCTGTTCCGCCTTGGTTCGGGCAGCCATGAAGTGGCCGCCGGCGCTACCAATGGCGCGGCGGTGTTGCACGCTTACGTGCAGCACACCTTCGGTTCGTTGGGCAGTGGTTTCCTGGCGGTGCTGATCTCGTTGGCCTGCCTGGTGACCGCGGTCGGCCTGACCTGTGCTTGCGCCGAGTACTTCAGCCGGGTGGTGCCGCTGTCTTACAAGACACTGGTGATCATCCTGGCTGCGTTCTCCCTGCTGGTGTCCAACCTGGGCCTGACCAAGCTGATTGCGTTCTCGATCCCGGTGCTCACCGCGATCTACCCGCCGTGCATCGTCCTGGTGGCGTTGAGCTTCTGCAAGGACTTCTGGCATGAGCAGGGTCGTATCCTCGGCCCGGTCATGCTGGTGTCGTTCATCTTCGGCCTGATCGACGCCCTCAAGGGGGCCGGTCTGGCGGACTGGATGCCGACGCAAATGGCGCACCTGCCGCTGAGCGAGCAGGGCCTGGCCTGGCTGGTGCCGTCGGTGATGACGCTGGCCGTCGCAGTCGTCTGTGATCGTCTGCTGGGCAAGCGCGCCGAAGCCTTGGCTTAAGTCGCTTCACGGCCCGCCACAAGCGGGTCTTGAGCAGAAACAGAAATGCCCCGTATCAATCGATACGGGGCATTTTTTTTGTGAGGGGTGCGGTGTCTTTTTCGTTGAGCTAACGTCGAAGCACTGCAACATCCTTTGTGGGAGCGAGCTTGCTCGCGATTGCGGCGGGTCAGTCGACAAACACGTTGAATGCAATGCCGCTATCGCGAGCAAGCTCGCTCCCACAGGGTCTGTGTAATCCGCATTTACGTCACAAGGACCTGCATGTCGTTCATCCAAGCCAACCTGATCCACATTCTTGCCGCGCTCTGGTTTGTTATCTGCTGGGGCGGGTACACCCGCTATGCCACATGGAAAGGCCGTGATACCGCGTGCCTGGCCAGTGTGCTGCACCTGTATCGCGAGGATTGGATGCGCCGCATGCTGCTGCGCGACAACCGTATCGCCGATGCCAGCGTGATTGGCAATCTGGAGCGTAATGCTTCGTTCTTCGCCTCCAGTACGTTGATTATCCTGGCCGGTATTCTCACGGTGTTGGGTGCTTCGGAGCGGGCGGTATCGCTGCTGGCGGATATCCCGATGGTGCAACAGGCGTCCCAGGGCATGTCGGAAATCAAGTTGCTGTGCCTGGCGCTGGTGTTTGTCTATGCGTTCTTCACGTTCAGTTGGTGTATGCGCCAGTACAACTTCGCCGCCATTCTGGTCGGCTCGGCGCCGATGGTCGGTGAACGCCATGTGTCCGAGCAGGAACGCAAAGCCTTCGCTGCCCGAGCGGCCCGTGTCATCTCCATGGCCGCCAACCAGTTCAACTTTGGCCTGCGCTCTTATTACTTCGGCATGACCATGCTGGCCTGGTTCGTCAGCCCATGGCTGTTCATGTTGATGAGCGCCGGTGTGGTGTTCGTATTGTATCGCCGCGAGTTTCACTCCGACGTTCTCGACGTGATGGTCTATACCCCAACAGAGGCGCCATTGGCCGAGGTGAGTAAAGAGGCAGCCTGAGCGGGTGCCCGCGCGCTGGCTATCCAGTGTGTTACTGGAAGGGTCTGGCTCGGCAGCGCAGTCTGGTTTGGCTGGTGGGATTAATCTGTTCTTTGTTGTTGATGATTAGTCCGATTTTTCGAGTCGTTTTTGCTCTAACAATGATCAGGCAAAAAATGCAGACAAAAGAAAACCCGCACTTGGCGGGTTTTCTTTTGTCACGCTAAAAACCGGATTAGTTCTTAGGCGCTTCCGGAGCGGTCGGAGCAGCCGGGGCGGCCGGAGCAGCCTGATCTTTGGCGGCTTCGGCGTTTTCTTTCGCCGCGTCGTTCACTTTATCCTGAGCTTCGTTCATTTTTTGCTGGGCTTGCTCAGCTTGTTGGTTAGCATCTTGAGCTTTGTCCTCGGATTTTTTATCGCAGGCAGCGAGACCGAGGGAAGCGGTCAACATCAAGGCAATAGCTAAAGTCTTACGCATGGGGTGTTTCTCCTGATGAAAAGCATCTACTGGCATTAAGAGCCTACGCATCAGGGTTAAGTTCCTTAATTCTTTCAGATATATAAGTTTGTTCTAGTGCGGAACTTTTACCCCGACCGCCACCGCACTGTACGGACATTAACAAGAGTTTTTATCACATGGCTGAAAATCCCGTTTTTGAGCGTGCGATGCGCTTTCTGTCGGCGCTGCGACATTGTCAGGTACTTGGACTAAGCGTTCACAGCGCCAGCAGCGAAGGGCTGACGATTGTGCTGCCGTACAGCCCGCAGATCGTCGGCAATCCCGAAACCGGGGTGATTCATGGCGGGGCGCTGACCTCGCTGATGGACACGGCCTGTGGCATGGCGACGCTCTGCGTACTCCCGGAATTCGAAGTCTGCCCGACCCTCGACCTGCGTATCGACTATATGCACGCCGCCGAGCCACATAAAGATGTCTACGGCTTTGCCCAGTGCTATCGGGTCACCACCGACGTGATTTTTGCCCGTGGCTTCGCCTATCAGGATGACCCCGGGCAGCCCATTGCCCATGTGATGGGCACTTTCATGCGCATGGGCAAGGGCATGAAAGGCACCAAGGGCTTTGGTGGCGCGGTTGCCGGAGGTGCGCAATGAGCGAGTCGCTGAAGGACCAATTGCAAAAGGCCCACGAGCAGGGCGATTACGCCTCGCTGCTGGATTTGATTCCCTATGCCCGACTGATCGGCGTCGAATGTTCACGGGTGGGAGATGAGTTGCTGTTCAAATTGCCAGCGAACAAGGACAACATTGGTAACCCTTTGTTGCCGGCAATTCATGGCGGCGTGATCGCCGGTTTCATGGAGTTGGCCGCGGCGCTGCACCTGTTGGTGTTTACCGGGTCGCCCGGGGTGCCGAAGATCATCGACTTCTCCCTTGATTACCTGCGAGCCGGGCAGTTTCGCGATACCTGGGCCCGATGCCAGGTTTGCCGCCAGGGTCGCCGGGTCGCCAACGTGGCGATTACCGCCTGGCAAAGCACTGAAGCCGAACCCATTGCCACGGCCCGCGCACATTTCAAACTCGAAGAGCCCTTGAAATCCTGAACTCAGCCCCCAACTCTGATGACAACCCGCCGCCGACCGCTCAAGGTCGCGGCCAATGCCATCTGATTGGAGTTTGATGACCATGAGTGTGGAAACTCAAAAGGAAACCCTGGGCTTCCAGACCGAGGTGAAGCAGCTGCTGCATCTCATGATCCATTCGCTGTATTCCAACAAGGAAATTTTCCTTCGCGAATTGATCTCGAACGCCTCTGACGCTGTCGACAAATTACGTTTCGAAGCCCTGGCCAAGCCAGAGCTGCTGGAAGGTGGCGCCGAACTGAAAATCCGTGTGAGCTTCGACAAGGACGCTAAAACCGTCACCCTCGAAGACAACGGTATCGGCATGAGCCGCGAAGACGCGATCACCCACCTGGGTACCATCGCCAAGTCCGGCACCGCCGATTTCATGAAGCATCTGACCGGCGACCAGAAGAAAGACTCGCACCTGATCGGCCAGTTCGGTGTCGGTTTCTACTCCGCATTCATCGTCGCTGACAAAGTCGATGTGTTCAGTCGTCGTGCCGGCAGCGCTGCCAGCGAAGGCGTGCACTGGTCGTCCAAGGGCGAAGGTGACTTCGAAGTTGCGACCATCGACAAAGCTGAGCGCGGCACTCGCATCGTCCTGCACCTGAAATCCGGTGAAGACGAGTTTGCAGACGGCTGGCGCCTGCGCAACATCATCAAGAAGTACTCCGACCACATCGCCTTGCCTATCGAGTTGCCGAAAGAAGTGGCAGCCGCCGAAGGCGAAGAGAAACCGGCCGTTGAGTGGGAAACCGTCAACCGCGCCAGCGCCCTGTGGACCCGTCCGCGTACCGAGATCAAGGACGAGGAATACCAGGAGTTCTACAAACACATCGCTCACGATTTCGAAAACCCGCTGAGCTGGAGTCACAACAAGGTCGAAGGCAAGCTCGAATACAGCTCGCTGCTGTACGTGCCGAGCCGTGCGCCGTTCGATCTGTACCAGCGTGAAGCGCCGAAAGGCCTGAAGCTGTACGTGCAGCGCGTGTTCGTCATGGATCAGGCCGAATCCTTCCTGCCACTGTACCTGCGCTTCATCAAAGGCGTGGTCGATTCCAACGACCTGTCGCTGAACGTGTCGCGGGAAATCCTGCAGAAAGACCCGATCATCGACTCCATGAAGTCGGCGCTGACCAAGCGCGTGCTCGACATGCTGGAAAAACTGGCGAAGAACGAGCCAGAGCAATACAAAGGCTTCTGGAAAAACTTCGGTCAGGTCATGAAAGAAGGCCCGGCAGAAGATTTCGCCAACAAGGAAAAAATCGCCGGTCTGCTGCGTTTCGCGTCGACCAATGGCGACGATGGCGAACAGGTTGTCGGCCTGGCCGAGTACCTGGCGCGCGCCAAGGAAGGTCAGGACAAGATCTACTACCTGACCGGCGAAACCTACGCGCAAGTCAAAAACAGCCCGCACCTGGAAGTCTTCCGCAAGAAAGGCATCGAAGTGCTGCTGTTGACCGACCGCATCGACGAGTGGCTGATGAGCTACCTCAGCGACTTCGACAGCAAGAGCTTTGTCGACGTGGCACGCGGTGACCTGGACCTGGGCAACCTGGACTCGGAAGAGGACAAGAAAGCCGCGGAAGAAGTCGCCAAGGCCAAAGAAGGTCTGGTCGAGCGTCTGAAGACTGCCTTGGGTGAATCCGTTGCGGAAGTGCGGGTGTCCCATCGCCTGACCGATTCGCCGGCTATCCTGGCCATCGGCGAGCAGGACCTGGGCTTGCAGATGCGCCAGATCCTGGAAGCCAGCGGCCAGAAGGTTCCGGATTCGAAGCCGATCTTCGAATTCAACCCGGCTCACCCGCTGATCGAGAAGCTCGACAACGAGCAGAGCGACGAGCGCTTCGGCGACCTGTCGCACATCCTCTTCGATCAGGCGGCCCTGGCGGCCGGCGACAGCTTGAAAGACCCGGCGGCCTATGTGCGCCGTCTGAACAAGCTGTTGGTCGAGCTATCGGCCTGACTGTGTTGTAGAAAAACCCGCTTCGGCGGGTTTTTTCATTCTGGTGTTCAATAATCAGGAGTCAGAAATGAGCCAAATCACTGTACGTTCCGTTGCCTATCAGATTGATGGCCAGGCTTACGAAAGCCGTTTGGCGTTCGATGCCGACCATAAAGGCCCGCGCCCGGGTTTGTTGATGGCGCCGAACTGGATGGGTGTCAGCGCCGGTGCCGAAGAGATCGCCAGGTCGGTGGCGTCCCAGGGTTATGTGGTGTTGATCGCAGACCTTTACGGTCAATCGGTTCGTCCGACGAACAATGACGAGGCCGGCGCGGCAATGATGCCGTTGAAGAATGACCGCCCGTTGCTGCGCAAGCGCATGCAGGTGGCGTTCGAACAGCTGCAAAGCCAGGGTGAAGTGGCTGTCGATACTTCGAAACTGGCCACTTTCGGTTTCTGCTTCGGCGGTTGCTGCGCCCTGGAGTTCACCCGTACCGGCGCGCCGGTGAAGGCCGCGGTGTCGTTCCACGGCACGTTGGACACACCGAATCCGGCCGATGCGAAAAACATCAAGGGTAAGGTGCTGGTACTGCACGGCGCTTCCGATCCATTGGTGCCGAAAGAGCAGTTGCCGGCGTTCGAAGACGAAATGAACGCGGCGGGTGTGGACTGGCAGTTGCTGAGCTACGGCGGTGCGTTCCACTCGTTCACCGACCCGCACGCCAACGTGCCGGGTATGATGATGTATGACGCCAAGGTGGCTGCCCGGGCCTTCACGTCGATGCATAACTTGCTGGATGAAGTGTTCAAAGGCTGATAGCTGTTTTCAGCCAGGATTCGGTCGGTGTCTTCGCCGGCCTCATCGTCGGAGCGCCGCCCGGAGCAAGCTCGCTCCCACAGGGGAAATGTGTCGTGTGCAATTCCTGTGACCGACGCGGTCAACTGTGGGAGCGAGCTTGCTCGCGATGGCGGCATAACTGGCGCTGAAAGTTTCAGGGCAATTCGATCCGCTCAACTTCCCCCGGCACCGTCGGCCAATCCCCAGCCGCCCAACGCCGGCGTGCCTCATCGATAGCAGCCGGATCGCTCGCGACAAAATTCCAGTTGATCCGCCGTGGCCCGTCCAGCGGTGCGCCGCCAAACAACACGGCGTGACTGTCGCTCTCAGCAAACAGGGTCATCTCTTCCCCTGCAGGCAATACCACCAGCGAGTACGGCTCTATCGGCTCGCCATCCAGTTGCACTTCGCCGCTCAACACATACAGCGCGCGTTCTTCATGCTCGGTGGGAATCAGCAATGTCGTCGCTGTTTGCAGGTGCAGTTCCGCGTACAGCGTAGGAGAAAGCACCGGCACGGGTGATTCCAGGCAAAAGCCCGCCCCGGCAATCATGCGAATCTTCACCCCCAGGTTTTCGCTGACCGGTAAAGTGGACGCCGGATGGTGGCTGTAATGCCCCGGACCTTGTTCCTTGTCCTTGGGTGAAGCCAGCCAGATCTGCAAGCCGTGCATCGTGAAACCACTCTCTTTCAGGGCCTCAGGCGTGCGTTCGACGTGGGCGATGGCGCTGCCGGCCGTCATCCAGCTGACATCGCCGGTCCCAACCACTTGATCGGAACCGAGGCTGTCCTTGTGCTGGATCTGCCCCTGGAACAAGTAGGTGAGGGTGGACAGGCCAATGTGCGGATGCTGGCGGATATTCATGCCTTTACCCGGAGGATAACGGGTTTCCAGCATGTGATCGAAAAACACGAATGGCCCGACACTGCGGCACTTGGCGGATGGTAGTGGACGCAGAATCGGCTGACCTTCGACATCTTCGGTGCGGGGGCGGATCACGAGCGGAGTGTTCATGGTGCGTTCCAGGCTGAGCGGGTGATGCGTTCGAGCATAACCCGCTTGCGCAGCCCTTGCCGCTATTGGCTGAACGCGCCTTCGGACAAATGCGTTTCGATGCTGACTTCATATGTGGTCATCAGCTTGTGGATCGGGCAGCGATCGGCCACGCGGTGCAGTTCATCGCGCTGGGCGTCGCTGAGTGCGCCCTTGAGGGTCAGTTTGACGTGCAGCGCGTATTGGCCTTTCTGTTCCAGGCTATTGTCGCGCTTAACCTCCACGCCGACACCGGTCAAAGGGATGTCTTTCTTCCTGGCATACAGCTTCAGGGTCAGGGCCTTGCAGGCGCCTAGCGCGGCATCGAAATAATCGTGCGGCTCCGGCGCCGAGCCTTCTCCGCCGGCCGTGACGGGCACGTCGGCGAAGAGCTCATGATCATCGATTTGTACACTGTGGCGAAAACCTTCGGCGGAGACGGTATTGACGGTAACAGTCATGGCAAACCTCGCAGGCGACAGGAAAACTCATTCGATCAAAAAAGACCTTGAAGGTATAGAGCCATCGCGCTTGTCGGGTGTTCCAATTTTCGGGCCCACAAAAAAGCCCCGCAATGGCGGGGCTTCATGGTATCGATCCGGATCAGCTGCCTTTGACTTCCTTGCCGTTGACCGTGCCGTTCAGGAGCATGATGTTGTACTCCTTGCCGTCAGTTTCGACTTGTTGCAGGCGGACCAGCAGGTAATCCCAGTCCTTGGCGAACCACATCACGGTAATGCGTTTGTTCTGTGTTGGGTCGCGTACACGTTCAACCTTGATTGCATCGATCTTGCCGGCCTTGGTGTCGACCTTTTCCGAGCCCAGCACGCGGAAGTCATAGGTGTCGACATCACTGCCATCGACCACCTGATAACTCATGCTTTTCTTGCCAGCGGCAACGTCGTTCTGCAAGGCCAGTTGGTAGGTGGATTTGTCGACCATGCCACGGTTCAGCGGAACCTTGACCGGATCACCGCGATCGGTGCCGGTGATCATCTTGGAGTTCCAGTCGAAATCCAGATCCGATTTCTTGGCCTTGCCCAAACCGCCACGTTCAAAGTGGTACGACTCTGGAAGAAGCGTGTCCTTGTCCAGGGTCAGGGTGCTTTCCTCGGACAGGCTGGCGATCATCATCGAGGCCTTGAAACTCAGTTTCCATTTGCCGTCGCTGGTTTTTTCGAGGCTGCGCTCGGCAGTGCCGCTCATGGGCAGCTGTTTCCAGTCGGCGGTGTAGCTGGCGGAGAAGGGTTGAAGTTCTACCGCCTGGGCGAAGGGCAAGGCGAGCAGAGCGCAAGCGAAGAGCAGGGCGCGACGCATAAAATCTCCTAGTTTCGAATCAAGTGGCCGCTGGCCGCGAGTAACTGTCCATCCAGTAAAGCACCTTGCTCGCTGAGGGCCAGACGACCTTCGGCAAACCAGCGTACGGCCATCGGGTAGATCAGGTGTTCCTGAACATGGACTCGCTGCGCCAGACTCTGCGGCGAATCCTGTAACTCTACCGGTATTACAGCCTGTACGACCAGTGGTCCGCCATCGAGTTCCTCGGTGACGAAGTGCACGGAACAGCCATGCTCGGTGTCGCTGGCCTCCAGTGCGCGCTGATGAGTGTGTAACCCTTTGTATTTGGGTAGCAACGACGGATGGATATTGAGCAGGCGACCCTGATAGTGGCGTACGAAGCCAGCGCTGAGAATGCGCATGAATCCGGCCAGTACCACGAGTTCGGGATTGAAGGCGTCGATCAGTTCGATCAGCGCGGCGTCGAAGGCCTCGCGACCTTCGAAAGCCTTGTGATCCAGGGTGCGGGTGTCGATACCCGCGTCCCTGGCACGTTGCAGGCCGTAGGCGTCGGCGCGGTTGGAAATCACCGCAGCGATGCGGGCCGGGCTGTCGCCGGTCCGCGTGCTATCGATCAGGGCCTGCAAGTTACTGCCGGTGCCGGACAACAGCACCACGACATCACAGGTCTTAGGCATCAGTGAGCCTTGAGGTTCTTCAGTTCAACCTGAGCCGCGCCTTCGACAGCGGTGGAGATCTGGCCGATGACCCAAGGCTGCTCGCCCGCTTCGCGCAGAACGTTCAGGGCCGCTTCAACGTGCTCCTGAGCCACGCAGATGACCATGCCCACGCCGCAGTTCAGCACGCGGTGCATTTCGTTCTCGTCAACGTTGCCTTTCTCTTGCAGCCAGTCGAACACTGCAGGACGGTTCCAGCTGGCCACGTCAACCACGGCTTGCGCGCCTTTTGGCAGTACGCGCGGGATGTTGTCCAGCAGGCCGCCACCGGTGATGTGGGCCATGGCTTTGACTGCGCCGGTTTCCTTGATCAGCTTGAGCAGCGGCTTCACGTAGATACGGGTCGGGGCCATCAGCAGGTCGGTCAGCGGCTTGCCGTCGAGCTGGGTGTTCTCGATGTCGGCGCCGGACACTTCGATGATCTTGCGGATCAGCGAGTAGCCGTTGGAGTGCGGGCCGGAAGACGGCAGGGCGAGCAGGGCATCGCCGGCAGCGACTTTGGAGCCGTCGATGATTTCGGATTTTTCCACGACGCCGACGCAGAAACCGGCCAGGTCGTAGTCTTCGCCTTCGTACATGCCCGGCATTTCAGCGGTTTCGCCGCCAACCAGCGAGCAACCCGACAATTCGCAGCCAGCGCCGATGCCGGTCACAACCTGGGCAGCGGTGTCGACGTTCAGTTTGCCGGTGGCATAGTAGTCGAGGAAGAACAGCGGCTCGGCGCCGCACACCACCAGGTCGTTGACGCACATGGCAACCAGGTCGATGCCGATGCTGTCGTGCTTGTTCAGGTTCAGTGCCAGGCGCAGCTTGGTGCCGACGCCGTCAGTACCGGAAACCAGCACAGGCTGCTTGTAGCCGGCCGGGATTTCGCAGAGGGCGCCGAAACCGCCCAGGCCGCCCATGACTTCCGGGCGCGCAGTGCGCTTGGCGACGCTCTTGATGCGTTCGACCAATGCTTCACCGGCGTCGATGTCTACACCGGCGTCCTTGTAGCTCAGGGAGGGTTGCTTGCTCATGATCCAGGCCTTTAGGGGGGGATTTCTGGGTAACGACCGAGTCCGTCGGGAGCGCCGAAACTGCGTAGGCGAGAACCATGCGCGCTATTCGGACACTACCCGGCTGTTGCCGGTCTGCGAAGGCGCGCGATTTTATCAGGCTTGAGCCGCAGCGGCCATCCTCAGGCCGACAGCAGGGCCATATCTGCTCAAAAAAAACCGGTAATGCGCGGTGTCGGTGGCATCCTGCATGGCTGTATAAGGTATCGCGATTAACCGTCTATCGTTATGACAGTGCGAAAACTTACCCGGGACGTGTGAATGTTTTGCGTCGGGCAATGGTCACAGCCTTGCTCGATCGTCTTCATGCGGTCTGTTCCAGCCGCTCTTGTCGTCAGGAATCTTCCATGCGTTTTTGTAAATTCTTGCTTGTGAGTTGTTTATCAGTGGTCAGTCTGGTCAGTCATGCCGAAACCGTCAAAGGCCTTTACCAGGTGCGCGAGCCGGTGAATGGCCAGTCGGCCGAGGAGCGCGATCAGGCGACTCAACGTGCGTTGGACACCTTGGTGTTGCGTCTGACCGGCGACCCCAAGGCCGCTCAAAGTCCGGGGCTGGCGGCAATTCGCAAAGACCCGCAACAGATCATCAGCCAATACGGCTTTGAGGCCGGGCCGCCGGAAGTCCTGAAAGTCGATTTCGATCCGGGCACCACCGAGCAGGCCCTGCGTCGTGCCGGCCTGGCCATGTGGGGGGCCAATCGGCCGTCGGTCCTCGGCTGGTGGTTGAATGATTCCACCGAAGGTTCAAGCCTGGTGGGCGACGGCCAGGCCAGCGCGGCACCGTTGCGTCGGGCTGCCCAGCACCGTGGCTTGCCGTTGCGCTTGCCGTTGGCGGATTTGAATGAGCAGATCGTCGCGACCGCGCCGAATCTGGAGGGCGCAGATCCCGCGCCTTTGCTTGCGGCATCGGAGCGCTACAACGCCGACGCCCTGCTCGCGGTACACGCCAAGGAAGAGGGCGGGCAGTGGCAAGCCAAGTGGCAATTGTGGCTGGGGGATAAAAAAGAGGCCGGCAGTGTGCAGGGCGCCGATCAGGCCGCCGTGGCCGATGCGGTGATGCTGGCGGTCAACGAGCGCCTGGCGCCACGGTTTGTCGCCAAACCCGGTGCGTCGAGCGAGCAATTGCTGGAAGTGCAAGGCATGAATCTTGAGCACTACGCGTCACTCGGGCGTTTGCTGGAGCCGTTTGGCGGGCGTGTGCAAAGTGTTGACGGCGACCGGATTCTCTATCGAGTCAATGGCAGCGCCGAACAACTGCGTGCACAACTGTCGCTGGCGCGGTTGCAGGAAACGCCGACGGGGCAAGCGCCGGCTCCGGCCGTGCCGGTTCAGCCTGCCGCTGGTGGTACGGTGCCTGCCCCAGCACTGGCCCCGACACCGCAACTGCGTTTTCGCTGGTAGTTTTTCTTTCTCTATATAGAAGCAATGGAGTGGTTCATGGCCGATACGCGGCGTTGGTTCTGGCTCGGTGGGGTGGTCCTGCTTTGTGCGTTTGTCTGGTTGTTGCATCCGATCCTGACGCCGTTCCTGGTGGCACTGCTGTTGGCCTACCTGTTTGACCCGCTGGTGGATCGACTGGAGAGAGCGGGTCTGTCTCGAACCTGGGGTGTCGTGGCGGTGTTTACCCTGTTTACATTGATCTTCACCGCGCTGCTGTTGGTATTGGTACCGCTGCTCGCCAGGCAGTTGTTTCGTCTGTATGAGCTGGCGCCGCAGATGCTCGACTGGCTACAGCACACGGCGTTGCCTTGGGCGCAGTCGAAGTTCGGCCTGTCGGAAGGTTTCTGGAAGTTCGACAAGCTAAAGGCCGCCATCAGCGAACATATGAGTCAGACAACTGATGTTGTCGGCGTGGTGCTGAGTCATGCCACGGCCTCGGGGCTGGCGTTGATCGGCTGGCTGGCGAATCTGGTGCTGATTCCGGTGGTGAGCTTCTACCTGTTGCGGGATTGGGATCTGATGATGGCCAAGGTCCGGGGCCTTCTGCCCCGTGATCGTGAAGCGCGCGCGGTATCGCTGGCAGGTGAATGCCATGAAGTGCTCGGAGCGTTCGTGCGCGGACAGTTGCTGGTAATGGTGGCCTTGGGTGTGATCTACGCGGCAGGCCTGATGCTCGTCGGGTTGGAATTGGGCTTGCTGATTGGCCTGATTGCCGGTTTGGCAGCGATCGTGCCATACATGGGGTTTATCATCGGCATTGGCGCGGCGCTGCTTGCGGGGCTGTTCCAGTTCGGTGGTGATCTTTACCCGATGCTCGGCATTGTCGCGGTGTTCATGGTCGGCCAGGCGCTGGAGGGTATGGTGCTGACGCCGTTGCTGGTCGGTGACCGGATTGGCCTGCACCCGGTGGCGGTGATTTTCTCGATTCTGGCCGGTGGTGAGCTGTTTGGCTTTACCGGTGTGCTACTGGCATTGCCGGTCGCGGCGGTGATCATGGTGCTGGTGCGCCATGTGCATGATTTGTATAAGGATTCTGAAATCTACGGGAGCGTCGACGAGCCTGAGTGTTAAGGGGCGTCGATGGGTGATGGCGGGTTGCCCGGGTTCGTGCCGGGTCGACCGGCTTGCATCGCGCAACTGTCACATGCACCGCCAAAGAAACTGTCACAAATCCGGTGCATTAACGCAAACCTTTGATTTTGCTTGTGGTCTGTCGCATTGTGCGGCCCGGCTCACGGGTATAAACTTCGCAAACTTTACATAGAGGCCACTAACGGTTCCTTTGGAACTGTTCAGTCAGCATGAAACCGATTCAGCTGCCCCTAGGTGTGCGTCTGCGTGACGACGCCACCTTTATCAACTACTACCCAGGCGCCAATGCCGCTGCACTCGGCTATGTCGAGCGGCTGTGCGAAGCCGACGCCGGCTGGACCGAAAGCCTGATCTACCTTTGGGGCAAGGACGGGGTAGGGCGTACGCACCTGTTGCAGGCCGCCTGCCTACGCTTTGAGCAATTGGGCGAGCCGGCGGTGTACCTGCCGTTGGCCGAACTGCTCGATCGCGGCATTGAAATCCTCGACAACCTGGAACAGTACGAACTGGTCTGCCTGGATGATTTGCAAGTGGTTGCCGGGCGAGCGGACTGGGAAGAGGCGCTGTTCCATCTGTTCAATCGCTTGCGCGACAGCGGCCGTCGGTTACTGATTGCCGCGTCGACATCCCCTCGTGAGTTGCCGGTGAAGCTGGCGGATCTCAAATCCCGCCTGACCCTGGCCTTGATCTTTCAGATGCGCCCGCTGTCCGATGAGGACAAATTGCGCGCCCTGCAATTGCGCGCATCCCGTCGCGGGCTACACCTGACCGACGAAGTCGGGCATTTTATTTTGACTCGCGGTACCCGCAGCATGAGTGCGCTGTTCGAGCTGCTCGAGCGTCTCGATCAGGCCTCCCTCCAGGCTCAGCGAAAGCTGACAATCCCGTTTTTGAAAGAAACCCTCGGCTGGTAAGCCAGCTGAAACCGGGGCTTTTAGTGGGATTCGGCATACTTCATGCGTCAGAAAGCCCGCTTTCCTGCACGGTTGCAGGCTGCGTGTATGTTTAAAATGGGCTTAAGCGCTTAGATGTAAACGAGAAACGGATAAGTCACAAAAAGATCGATTGAATTTGCAAATGAGGAAGATAGCGGGCATAGTCTCGGCTTCTTTACAACTTTCAGCCACGGTCGTGCCCATGCTAAATCGCTTCGCACCCCTCGTGCCTCTCGCACTCGTTACCCTGTTGTTCGGTTGCGCTGCCCACACCCCGGTGTCCCAGCAAGCCTCGCAACAACAGATTCAAAACTCCGTTACTGCCCAGTCTTCCGCTCTCTTTCAGGAAGAGCTGGCTACCGAAAAAGAACTCGCAGACTTCGCTGGCGGCAAGTCCTACCAGCTTCCGGTCCTGGCCGACAGCATCCTCGAACGTGGCATGTCCCTGATCGGTACCCGTTACCGTTTCGGCGGTACTTCTGAAGCCGGCTTCGATTGCAGTGGTTTCATCGGTTACCTGTTCCGCGAAGAAGCGGGCATGAACCTGCCACGCTCCACCCGCGAAATGATCAACGTGGACGCTCCGCTGGTCTCGCGCAGCAAGCTTGAGCCTGGCGACCTGCTGTTCTTCGCAACCAACGGCCGTCGCGGTCGTGTCAGTCACGCCGGGATCTACCTGGGTGACAACCAGTTCATTCACTCCAGCAGCCGCCGTAGCGGTGGTGTGCGGATCGATAGCCTGGGTGACAGCTACTGGAACAAGACCTTCATCGAAGCCAAGCGCGCCCTGGCGATGGCACCTAACGCGTCGCCAATCGTCACGGCACGTAAGTAAGCGGACAATTTGTAAGGCGAACTTAAAGTCTTACTTGAAGTTTGTCGCGTAGCCGCTAAAATCTTGATCTACGAATGATGGCAAACCGCCTGCGTCCCACGCAGGCGGTTTTCTTTTCTGCGCTCCCCGCAGAAAAAGCCGCAGCCAGATCAGGATGCTCTGCTTATGACGACGTCGGCCCGCCTCGCAATCATGTTCTTCGCAGCGCTGCTCAGTGCCTGCGCCAGCCGCACACCGCCACCAGCGCCGGTGGTTCGCGCTCCCATCGTATTTGGCTCCTCACAAGCTTTTTCGCCCGAGGCTGAAGACGTGCTGTTTCGCGCGCTTGGCCTGGTGGGTACACCTTATCGCTGGGGTGGCAACACGCCGGATTCCGGGTTTGATTGCAGCGGTTTGATCGCTTACGTGTACCGCGATGTCGCCGGCATTGCCTTGCCGCGCACCACTCGCGAGATGATCTCCATGCAAGCGGCGAATGTGGGCAAGGAAGGTCTGCAAACCGGTGACCTGATTTTCTTCGCCACCAATGGCGGCTCCCAGGTCAGTCATGCCGGCATCTACGTGGGAGAAGGGCGCTTCGTCCACGCGCCGGCCACCGGCGGCACCGTGAAGCTCGACAGCTTGTCCAAGGCCTATTGGCAAAAGGCTTATCTGAGCGCAAAACGTGTTCTGCAGCCTGAACATTTGGCGCGCAATCCGTAACTTCCGGAGCTGCTGGTCATGACTGCTCGCACGCTTAATCTTGACGACGCCCTGTACCAATACCTGCTCGATGTTTCTCTGCGTGAAACGCCATTGCTCAAGCGCTTGCGCGATGAGACCCAGGCGCTGCCGATGGCGCGTTGGCAGGTGGCGCCGGAACAGGGGCAGTTTCTCACTTTGCTGGTGAAACTGACCGGGGCCAGGCGCTTGCTCGAAGTCGGCACTTTCACCGGTTACAGCGCCCTCTGCATGGCGTCGGCATTACCGGCGGACGGTTCGCTGATTTGCTGTGATATCCCCGGCGACTACAACGCCATCGCGCGGCGGTACTGGCAGGAAGCGGGGCTCGCCGGGCGGATTGACCTGCGACTGGCTCCGGCACTGGAAACCCTCGCCGAGCTTGAGCGACAAGGGCAGGGCGAGCAGTTCGACCTGGTGTTCATCGATGCCGACAAGGCCAACTACCCGGCTTATCTGGAACACGCCCTGGGATTGCTGCGGGTCGGTGGGCTGGCGGTGTTCGATAACACCTTGTGGAGCGGGCGCGTGCTTGAGACCAGTCCCGAGAGCGCAGACACCCGGGCGATCCAGGCACTCAACCTGGCGTTGAAGGACGATGTGCGGGTGGATCTGTCGTTGTTGCCGTTGGGTGATGGGCTCACACTCTGTCGCAAACGCTGAACCCTGTGGGAATATGTTGGCAGTTAGAGTTTATTTTACTGCCGAAACCCGCCACACCTTGTTCCCCACATCATCGGCCACCAACAAGTCACCCTGCCGGTCGATCACCACGCCCACCGGGCGGCCCATGGCTTGTTCCTTGTCGTTGAGAAAACCTGTGAGCACTTCAACGGGCTTTCCGACAGGTTTGCCTGCGCTGAACGGTACGAAAATCACTTTGTAGCCACTGTGGGGGTTGCGGTTCCATGAGCCGTGCTGCCCGATGAATGCCCCTTGGGTGAAGGGCGGCGGCAGCTTGCTGTTTTCGGCGAAGGTCAGGCCCAGTGATGCCGTGTGCGGGCCGACGGCGTAGTCCGGGGCGATAGCCTTGGCCACCAGGTTCGGGTTTTGCGGCTCGACGCGAATATCGACATGCTGGCCGAAGTAACTGTACGGCCAGCCATAGAATGCGCCGTCCTTCACCGAAGTGATGTAGTCCGGTACCAGGTCACTGCCGATTTCATCCCGTTCGTTGACCGCGGTCCACAGCGCGCCACTGTGCGGTTCCCAGGCCATGCCGTTGGGGTTGCGCAGGCCGGAGGCGAAGATCCGCTGTTGGCCGGTGGCGCGATCCACTTCCCAGATCGCCGCGCGACCTTCTTCCTTGTCCATGCCGTTTTCGGCGACGTTGCTGTTGGAACCCACGGAGACGTAGAGCTTGCTGCCGTCCTTGCTGGCGATGACGTTTTTGGTCCAGTGGTGGTTCAGCGGGCCGCCCGGCAGGTCGACCACTTTCACTGGCGGTGACTTGATCTGTGTATCGCCACTTTCATAGTGGAAGCGCAGCAGGCGATCAGTATCGGCCACATACAGGTCATTGCCGACCAGGGTCATGCCGAAGGGCGAATTGAGGTTTTGCAGAAACACCGTGCGGGTTTCCGCGACGCCGTCGTGGTCCTTGTCGCGCAGCAAGGTGATGCGGTTGGCGCTGGGCACCCTGGCTCCGGCACGGCCCATGACTTTCTTCATCACCCAGCCGCGAATGCCTTTACCGTCTTCGGGTTTGGGTGGCGCGGCGGTTTCCGCCACCAGTACGTCGCCATTGGGCAGCACATAAAGCCAGCGCGGGTGATCCAGGTCTTCGGCAAAAGCGGCCACTTGAGTGCCCGTGGCGGCGACGGGTTTCGCACCCTGCGGCCAGCCGATGGCCGGGGCGATGTTCACGGTCGGAACCAGTGTCTTGTTCGGTTCTGGTAGCTGAGGTGACGGGCCGGTGCCGTCGGAGACTTGCAGGCGGGAGGTCTCGCCACAAGCGGCGAGCCCTCCGCAGAGCGCGATAACGAGAACGAGCGGGGGAGTGCGCATGCTGGTCTTCCCTATAAATGCCTTGTTCTAATCATAGAGAAGGGTTGTCGTCCGATGGTTCAACCCTCAGCCACGTGCTTCCTTGAACAGCACCGCAATACCAGGGTGATAGTTGCCGGCTTCGTTGCGCAACTTGCGATAGGCGTAGGGGAAATACCAGGCGACCGCGCAGGTGTGTTCCTTTTGCAGGTCGTCGACCATGTCCTGGAGTTCCTCCGGCGTGGCGCCGTGCTGGGCTTTTTGCGGGGCGACGAACAGGCAGCCGATTTTCAGGTCGCTGGCATGGCTCACGCGCTTCGCGTCGCTGGCGATATCGAGCAGGGCCTGGGTCAGGTTGAGGCTGTTGACCCGTGGCCAGCGCTGGCTGGTCTGGATGTAGGCGCGGGTTTCGGGCGAGGCGAGGAACAGGTCGGCGCGACTGTTGCGTTCCCCCTCTTCGGTCTGTTTGCGGGTTGGCGTCTGTTGCAGCGTGACCATCTCGGCCATCCAGGCGGCGGCAGACAGCAGTCCGATATTGGCCTTTTCGTCGTGCCAGTACGGTGTGTCGCCATCACCGCGGACGGCGTTGTAACGGTCGATGCATTCGAACCAGCGCTCGAGCACCGGGCGCAGGAATTCCAGCTTTGGATTGCTGATGATCATGCCTTGCATGGGCTCATCCTTGTTGTTGTGTTGTGAGGTTGTGGCTCTTTGATATCATTGCTGGGAGCGTGGCACAAGATTGACGTCAGTTTATTGATTGATGGCAGTTATTCGGTCGATGGCCTCCCGGCTTTAATTGACGCTCCACCCCCAACCCTCTAACCTTCGCGGCTTGTTTCAGGTGCTCTGTGGCTTGTGTCGACAGAGTGAAACAGGGAAGCCGGTGAGTGAGTCCTTCTGTTGGTCGGAGGCCCGCAATTCCGGCGCTGCCCCCGCAACGGTAAATGAGTGAAAACTGTGTGTGATGCCACTGTGTCGAATCGATGCGGGAAGGCGCACAGTCTGGCCCTGCGCCACTCATGAGCCCGGAGACCGGCCTGATTCATCCAGCGGCATCACGGTGGGCGATGCCAGGCTTTTTGCCTTCTATTCTTGTGCCTGCCCGCCGTTATTCCTGCCTCAACGGAGAGCTCCCCCATGACTGATACCCCCGATCGTGACGAACGCCACCTGGCGCGCATGCAGCGCAAAAAAGCCGTGATCGACGAGCGCATCGCCAATTCCCCGAACGAGTGTGGCCTGCTGCTGGTGCTGACCGGCAATGGCAAGGGCAAGAGCAGTTCGGCCTTCGGCATGCTCGCCCGCGCCATGGGGCACGGCATGCAGTGCGGCGTGGTGCAGTTCATCAAGGGCCGCAACAGCACGGGCGAAGAGCTGTTCTTCCGGCGCTTTCCCGAGCAGGTGCGTTTTCATGTGATGGGCGAAGGCTTTACCTGGGAAACCCAGGACCGCCAGCGCGACATCGCCGCCGCCGAAGCCGCCTGGGCGGTGTCGCGGGAATTGTTGCGCGATCCGTCCATCGGTCTGGTGGTACTGGATGAGCTGAACATCGCCCTCAAGCACGGCTACCTCGATCTCGATCAGGTGCTCAGCGACTTGCAGGCCCGGCCACCGATGCAACACGTGGTGGTCACCGGTCGTGCCGCGAAGCCGGAAATGATCGAGATGGCTGACACCGTCACCGAAATGGGCGTGATCAAACACGCCTTTCAGGCCGGGATCAAAGCGCAGAAAGGCGTCGAATTGTGAGTCAGCCTCGGCACTGTCCGGCGGTACTGATTGCCGCGCCGGCTTCCGGCCAGGGCAAGACCACCGTCACCGCGGCGCTGGCCCGATTGCATCGCAATCAGGGGCGCAAGGTCCGTGTGTTCAAGTGCGGCCCCGACTTTCTCGATCCGATGATCCTCGAACGCGCCAGCGGTGCGCCGGTGTATCAGCTGGACATGTGGATGGTCGGTGAGCAGGAGAGTCGCCGGTTGCTGTGGGAAGCCGCCGCTGAAGCCGACCTGATCCTGATCGAAGGCGTCATGGGGTTGTTCGACGGTACGCCGTCGAGCGCCGATCTGGCGCGGCATTTCGGTGTGCCGGTGCTGGGTGTGATCGATGGCACCGCCATGGCCCAGACCTTCGGCGCATTGGCCCTGGGGCTGGCGCGTTATCAGCCGGACTTGCCGTTCGCCGGCGTACTGGCCAATCGTGTCGGCACGCTGCGCCACGCGCAACTGCTCGAAGGCAGCCTGACTGAAGGTTTGCGCTGGTACGGCGCGCTGTCCCGGGAAACCGGGATCGAATTGCCGAGCCGGCACCTGGGGCTGGTACAGGCCAGTGAGTTGAACGATCTCGACCTGCGTCTCGATGCGGCAGCCGATGCCCTGGCCAGCAGTTGCGAGGTCGCGCTGCCTCCGGCGGTCGAGTTCGCCGCCCCTGATGTCATCGCAGCCGAACCGCTGCTGGCCGGTGTGCGCATTGCCGTCGCCCGCGATGAAGCTTTTGCGTTCACCTACGGTGCGAGCCTGGATTTGCTGCGGGCGATGGGCGCCGAGTTGTCGTTCTTCTCGCCGATCCGCGACCGTGCGTTGCCGGAGGCCGACAGCCTGTATCTGCCGGGTGGTTACCCGGAGCTGCACCATGTCGCGCTGGCGCAAAACACCGCGATGCTCGACGCGATCCGCGCCCACCACCGGGCAGGCAAACCGTTGCTCGCCGAGTGTGGCGGCATGCTGTATCTGCTCGATTCCCTGACCGATGTCGAGGGCACTCGCGCCGAACTGGTTGGCTTGCTGGCCGGGGATGCGGTCATGCAAAAGCGTCTGGCAGCGCTGGCATTGCAAGCGGTGGAACTGCCGGAAGGTTCGCTGCGCGGGCACACCTATCACCATTCGCTGACCACCACTGAACTGGCGCCGATTGCCCGAGGCGTGAGCCCGAATGGCGGGCGCGGAGCGGAGGCGGTTTACCGTGAAGGGCGAATGACCGCCTCGTATGTGCACTTTTATTTTCCGTCGAACCCCTCGGCGATTGCCGCGTTGTTTGCGCCGGACCAAAACCCTGTGGGAGCGAGCCTGCTCGCGAAGCGGCCATGACGGACAACGCATTCTCCGAAGCCGAACGCGCAGCGGTCTATCGCGCCATCGCCGAACGCCGCGACATGCGCCACTTCAGTGGCGGCACCGTCGAGCCCGAATTGCTGCGGCGCCTGCTCGAGGCCGCACATCAGGCACCGAGTGTCGGCCTGATGCAGCCTTGGCGCTTCATCCGCATCAGTGTTCGCGCCTTGCGTGGGCAAATCCAGGCCCTGGTGGAAGAAGAACGCGTCCGCACCGCCGAAGCCCTCGGCGAGCGTAGCGATGAATTCATGAAGCTCAAGGTGGAAGGCATCAGCGATTGCGCCGAGGTACTGGTCGCCGCACTGATGGACGACCGCGAGCAGCATATTTTCGGCCGCCGCACCATACCGGAAATGGACATGGCCTCATTGTCCTGTGCCATCCAGAACCTGTGGCTGGCGTCCCGCGCCGAAGGGCTGGGCATGGGCTGGGTGTCGCTGTTCGAACCCCAGGCACTGGCGGACCTGTTGAGGCTGCCACCGGGAGCCAAACCTCTGGCGGTGTTGTGCCTGGGGCCGGTCAAGGAGTTCTACCCGGCGCCGATGCTGGTGCTCGAAGGCTGGGCGCAGGCGCGTCCGCTACATGAATTGCTGTATGAAAATTATTGGGGAGTGAGTCAATGAGTGTGGCGTTGTTGAGTGTCGCCGCGGTTGCGCTGGATGCGCTGCTGGGTGAACCCAAACGCTGGCATCCGCTGGTGGCGTTCGGCCGTTTTGCCGAACGCATCGAGCAACGATTCAACGGCGGTGGTCGCGGCTGGCGCAGCCATGGCGTCACCGCGTGGGTGATCGCCGTGTTGCCGCTGGTGCTGTTGATCACGGCATTCTCCTGGGCGCCTTATGTCGGCTGGATCGTCGAGATTCTCGCGCTCTATTGCGCCCTCGGCATGCGCAGCCTCGGTGAGCACGTCACGCCTGTGGCCAAGGCCTTGCGCAGCGATGATCTTGATGAAGCACGTAAACGCGTGAGTTATCTGGTCAGCCGTAAAACCAGTGATCTGGATAAAACCGAAGTCGCCCGCGCCGCTACCGAGTCGGTACTGGAAAACGGCAGCGATGCGGTATTCGCGGCGTTGTTCTGGTTTGCCGTGGCGGGCGCGCCGGGCGTGGTGCTCTACCGCCTGAGCAATACGCTGGATGCGATGTGGGGCTATCGCAATGAGCGCTTCGAACGGTTCGGCTGGGCGGCAGCGAAGGTCGACGATGTGCTCAATTACATTCCTGCGCGCCTGGTGGCACTGACTTACGCGCTGCTGGGCAAAACCCGGCTGGCGTTGAAATGCTGGCGTACCCAGGGCCCGACCTGGGACAGCCCGAACGCCGGCCCGGTGATGGCGGCAGGGGCGGGTGCCCTTGGCGTCGAATTGGGCGGGGCGGCGATTTATCACGGCGAACTGCATCAGCGTCCGCAGTTGGGCGAAGGTGTGTCGGCGGATGCCGACTCCATTGACCGGGGCTGGCAACTGGTCCAGCGCGGGGTATGGTTATGGCTGCTGATTCTCTGCCTGGGGGCCGAATTTTATGCTTGAGCACGGTGGGCGATTGCGTAAGGCCGCGCTCGAATACGGCATAGATGAAGCTGACTGGCTGGATCTG
The DNA here is from genome assembly GCF_056405655.1 of Pseudomonas sp. P1_F7. Classification (NCBI taxonomy): domain Bacteria; kingdom Pseudomonadati; phylum Pseudomonadota; class Gammaproteobacteria; order Pseudomonadales; family Pseudomonadaceae; genus Pseudomonas; species Pseudomonas sp. P1_F7. The sequence goes on along the minus strand of NZ_JBFUBR010000006.1, from coordinate 64,602 downwards.
TCCACGGGCCTCGCGCCCTGGCCGTTCCCGGTGCCGGATATTCCGCTGCGGGCCTGGGCCCGTTTGCCGGAGGCGGACGACGGTCTGGAGCAAGCCGCCTGTGATTACTACGGCGCCTTGCAGGCATTGCCGGTGGCCGGCTCGCAAATGGCGATTCAACTGCTGCCGCGATTGCGTCGGGCGGGCAAGGTCGGCGTGCTGTCGCCGTGTTATGCCGAGCACGCCGAAGCATGGCGTCGCAACGGCTACATCGTGCGTGAAGTGCTGGAGCAGGAAGTCGACTTCTTTATCGACAGTTTCGACGTGCTGGTGGTGGTCAATCCGAATAACCCCACAGGCCTGAGCCTGACGCCCAGTCGCCTGCTCGACTGGCACGCGCGACTGGCCCAGCGCGGTGGCTGGCTGGTGGTGGACGAAGCGTTCATGGATAACACCCCGCAACTGAGCCTGGCGCCGTTTGCCCATCAAGTCGGGTTGATCGTCTTGCGCTCCTTCGGCAAGTTTTTTGGCCTGGCCGGTGTGCGCCTGGGTTTTGTGCTGGCCGAGCGCAAGTTGCTCAAGTTGCTCGCTGAACAAGTGGGGCCGTGGGCTGTGAGCGGGGCAACCCGGGTAGTGGGCCAGGCCTGCCTGCGCGATACAGCGGGGCAGACGCGGCAGCGGGTGCGCGCCGAAGAAGCCAGCGAGCGCCTGGCGTCGTTGCTGGAGCAACACGGCTTCGAGCCCCAGGGCGGCTGTGCGCTGTTCCAGTGGCTGATCACCGAGCGCGCCGAAGAACTGCATGAGTTCATGGCCCGGTGCGGCATTCTCCTGCGGTTGTTCACGCACAACAGCAGCCTGCGATTCGGCTTGCCCGGTGACGAAATCGCCTGGGTACGACTGGCGCAGGCGTTCGACGATTTCGCCAAGGAAAACCAATGACCACGCTGATGGTGCAGGGCACCACATCGGATGCCGGTAAAAGCACGCTGGTGACTGCGTTGTGCCGTTGGGCCACGCGCCAGGGCGTCAGGGTGGTGCCGTTCAAGCCGCAGAACATGGCACTCAACAGTGCGGTGACCGCCGACGGCGGCGAGATTGGCCGTGCCCAAGCGGTACAGGCGCAGGCCGCGCACCTTGAACCGCACACCGACATGAATCCGGTGTTGCTCAAGCCCAACAGTGACACCGGTGCCCAGGTGATCATCCATGGCCGCGCCGTCACCACCATGAATGCCGTCGCCTATCACGACTACAAAACCATCGCCATGCAAGCAGTGCTGGCCTCCCACGAGCGCTTGAGCGCGGCGTACCCGCTGGTGATGGTCGAAGGCGCAGGCTCGCCGGCGGAAATCAATCTGCGCGCCGGCGACATCGCCAATATGGGCTTCGCCGAAGCGGTGGATTGCCCGGTGGTGCTGATCGCCGATATCAATCGCGGCGGAGTATTTGCCCATCTGGTGGGCACCCTCGAACTGCTGTCGCCGAGCGAGCAGGCACGGGTGAAAGGCTTCGTCATCAATCGTTTTCGTGGCGACATCGCGTTGCTGCAACCCGGTCTCGACTGGCTCGAAGAGCGCACCGGCAAACCGGTGATCGGCGTGCTGCCGTACGTGATGGACCTGCACCTGGAGGCCGAGGACGGCATCGATCAGCGTCAGACCGACAAGGCTGAGCAAGTGCTGAGAGTGCTGGTGCCGGTGCTGCCGCGCATCAGCAATCACACCGATTTCGATCCGCTGCGCCTGCATCCGCAAGTGGACCTGCAATTCATCGGCCCCGGCCAGGCGATTCCGCCTGCCGACCTGATCATTCTTCCTGGCTCGAAAAGTGTGCGCAGCGACCTCGCGTACCTGCGGGCCAGCGGCTGGGAAACCGCCATCGCCCGGCATCTGCGTTACGGCGGGAAACTGCTGGGGATTTGTGGCGGCCTGCAGATGCTCGGTGAGCAGGTGCATGACCCGCTGGGCCTTGAAGGGGCGCCGGGTTCCAGTGCCGGTTTGGGGCTGCTGGCGTTCCAGACTCTGCTCGAACAAGAGAAGCAGTTGCGCAATGTGCGTGGTCGCCTGGCGCTGGAAGATGCGCCGGTGGCGGGTTATGAAATTCATGCCGGCGTGACCACCGGACCGGCGCTGGAAAATGCCGCCGTGCAACTGGATGACGGCCGCTGTGATGGTGCGCAGAGTGTTGACGGGCAGATTTTCGGCACCTATTTGCACGGGCTGTTCGAATCACCAGCGGCGTGCAGTGCGCTGTTGCGCTGGGCCGGATTACAGGATGTGCAGACTGTGGATTACCACGCCTTGCGCGAGCGTGATATCGAGCGGCTGGCGGATCTGGTGGAGAAGCATTTGGATACTTCTCTACTGCGTCAGCTCTGTGGGTTCTGAGGTGGCTGTTGCGGCCCCATCGTCGGAACGCCGCCCGGAGCAAGCTCGCTCCCACAGGTTACGAGGTGTATTCAAAATTTATGTTCAGCCTGGATCAATTGTGGGAGCGAGCTTGCTCGCGATGAGGGCCGTCGCCTCCCCGAAGATTTTAAGGAATAAGCAATGCTCCAACTGATCCTCGGCGGCGCCCGCTCCGGCAAGAGTCGCCTGGCTGAAAAACTCGCCATCGACAGCGCCCTGGCCGTGACCTACATCGCCACCAGCCAGCCACTGGATGGAGAAATGAGCGAACGGGTGGCCCATCACCGCGCCCGTCGTCCTGCCGAATGGGCATTGATCGAAGAGCCTGTGCAGCTGGCCCGGGTGCTGCGTGAAACCGCCCGTGTCGACCGTTGCCTGCTGGTGGATTGCCTGACCCTGTGGCTGACCAATCTGCTGATGCTCGACGATGCCGAGCGCTTGCAAACCGAGCGTGATGCCCTGCTGGACTGCCTGGCGTCACTGCCGGGTGAAATCATTTTTGTCAGCAACGAGACCGGAATGGGTGTCGTGCCGCTGGGCGAATTGACTCGCCGCTATGTCGATGAAGCCGGTTGGCTGCATCAAGCTCTGGCTGAGCGTTGTCAGCGCGTTGTCCTGACCGTCGCCGGCCTGCCCCTGACTCTGAAAGGAACTGCGTTATGACTCAATCCTGGTGGCTGAACCCCTGCAAGCCGGTCGATACCCAAGCGGTCGAACAGGCGCAGGCGCGGCAACAGCAACTGACCAAACCGGCCGGCTCCCTCGGTCAGCTGGAAGCGGTGGCGGTGCAACTGGCGGGATTGCAGGGGCGGGTCAAGCCGAGTCTGGAGCAGGTGTGGATCGCGATTTTTGCCGGTGACCATGGCGTGGTCGCCGAGGGCGTGTCGGCGTTTCCCCAGGAAGTCACCGGGCAGATGCTGCACAACTTCGTCAGCGGTGGTGCAGCGATCAGCGTATTGGCGCGGCAACTGGGCGCTTCCCTTGAGGTGGTGGACCTTGGCACGGTGACGCCGTCGCTGAACCTGCCGAGTGTACGGCACCTGAATGTCGGCCCGGGCACGGCGAATTTTGTACAGGGCCCGGCCATGACCGAGGCCCAGGGGCAACTCGCCTTGCAGGCCGGTCGTGACAGCGTGCAGCGGGCAATTGCCAGCGGTGCGCAGTTGTTTATCGGTGGCGAAATGGGCATCGGCAACACCACCGCTGCCAGCGCCCTGGCGTGCGCGCTGCTCGATTGCCCGGTGGTGCATTTGACCGGGCCTGGCACCGGGCTCAACGCCGAAGGTGTCAGCCACAAAGCCCAAGTGATCGAGCGCGCCCTGGCATTGCATGGCGCGCAGCGTGGCGATGCCTTGCAGACCCTGTTCAACCTCGGCGGTTTTGAGATTGCTGCGCTGGTCGGTGCCTATCTCGCCTGTGCCCAGGAGGGTGTCGCGGTGTTGGTGGACGGCTTCATTTGCAGCGTCGCAGCGCTGGTCGCGGTGCGCTTGAATCCTGAATGTCGTGAATGGCTGTTGTTCGGGCATCGAGGCGCCGAGCCGGGGCACCGTCATGTGCTGGAAACCCTGAATGCGCAACCGTTGCTCGATCTTGGTCTGCGGCTTGGCGAAGGCAGTGGCGCGGCATTGGCTGTGCCGCTGCTGCGTCTGGCTTGCGACCTGCACGGGCAGATGGCGACCTTCGCCGAAGCCGCCGTGGCAGATCGCCCGGTATGACCTTGCGCCTGGACCTGTTGCGTCACGGTGAAACCGAATTCGGCGGTGGGTTGCGCGGCAGTATCGATGACGCGTTGACCGATTTGGGCTGGGCGCAGATGCGCGCCGCCGTGGTCGGGCAAGGGCCGTGGGATCGGCTGGTCAGTTCACCGTTGCAGCGTTGTGCGCGGTTTGCCGAGGAACTCGGTGCGCAATCGGGTGTGCCGGTGCAATTGGAAAAAGACCTGCAAGAGTTGCATTTCGGCACCTGGGAAGGGCAGAGCGCGGCGGCGTTGATGGAAACTGACGCGCAGGCGCTGGGTTTGTTCTGGGCCGATCCTTATTCGTTTACACCGCCTCAGGGCGAGCCGGTGGCTGACTTTTCGGCACGGGTGCTGGCAGCAGTAGAGCGTTTGCATGCGAGCTTTGCCGGTGAGCGCATTTTGCTGATCAGCCATGGCGGTGTGATGCGTTTGTTGCTGGCACAAGCGCGCGGGCTGCCGCGGGAGCAACTGCTCAACGTTGAGGTCGGGCACGGCGCGCTGTTTTCGCTGACGGTGGATCCTGCGGGCTTGTTGAAGGAAGTGCTCTGACCATGCTGCCATTCTGGATCGCCCTGCAATTTCTCAGCAGCCTGCCGATTCGCCTGCCCGGTATGCCTGAGCCCCGGGAACTGGGGCGGTCGCTGCTGTTTTATCCGCTGGTGGGATTGCTGTTTGGCGCGATTCTGTGGGCAGTCAACTGGCTGTTGCTCGGCACGCCGACCTTGTTGCATGCGGCGCTGTTGCTGAGCCTTTGGGTGCTGCTCAGCGGCGGCTTGCATCTGGATGGCCTGGCGGACAGCGCTGATGCCTGGCTTGGTGGTTTTGGCGACCGTGAGCGCACGCTGACCATCATGAAAGATCCGCGCAGCGGGCCGATCGCCGTGGTGACGCTGGTGCTGGTGTTGTTGCTTAAGTTCACCGCGCTGCTGGCGTTGATCGAGCAGCAACATTCGCTTGCTTTGATTATCGTGCCGTTGATAGGTCGTAGCGCGTTGCTTGGCTTGTTCCTGACCACGCCCTATGTGCGCGCCGGTGGCCTGGGCCAGGCGCTGGCCGATCACCTTCCGCGTTCGGCGGGCAAGCAGGTGTTGGCAGTCAGCGCGCTGGCCTGTGTGTTGATCGCCGGTTTGAGTGGTGTGTTGGCGGTGCTGCTGGCCGCTCTTGGATTTGCCTGGTTGCGGCAGGTGATGCTGCGGCGGCTCGGTGGAACGACGGGCGATACGGCAGGGGCAATGCTGGAGTTGCTGGAAGTTGCAGTGCTGGTAGGCTTGGCGCTGGCCTGATTGGGTTGCATTGATTTTTCCGGCCTCATCGCGAGCAAGCTCGCTCCCACATTGGAACGCGATCAACTGTGGGAGCGAGCTTGCTCCGGGCGGCGTTCCGACGATGGCGATTTACCAAGCGCCGCCCAGTCACAGAACAAAACCCATGTAACTTGATTTAACCGACTCGCGGGTATATACACGCACCATGCTCGATTCCCAATGTTTATGCATCAACCTGCGTCGCGCCGCCCGTGGCGTCAGCAGGCATTACGACGGCGCTCTCGACGGCTTCGGGATCAACGTTGCGCAGTATTCTTTGCTGTGTAACCTGCAGCGTCTGGATCAGCCGAGCATCTCGACCCTGGCCGAGGCCATGGGTCTGGATCGCAGCACCCTGGGGCGCAATTTGCGGGTGCTGGAGGGTGACGGCCTGGTGTCGCTGGTCGAGGGTGAGGACATGCGCAACCGCATCGTAATGCTGACCGAGGCCGGGGCAGAGCGCCTGAAGGCTGCCTTGCCGGCCTGGGAAGCCGCGCAGCAGCGTTTGATCGATCGCTTGGGCGCCGAGAAGCGCGAAACCTTATTGAAGCTGCTGGACGAACTGGCATGATGCCGGTTTTTTCGATTTTAAGCGGGTATATACCCGTTACTGGAGAATAACAATGACATCGATGTGGCGTACATGCGGTTGGGTGCTATTGGGGAGTGCGCTGATCCTTGCGTTGTCTCTGGGTGTTCGACATGGCTTCGGGCTGTTTCTGGCGCCGATGAGCGCCGAGTTCGGCTGGGGCCGTGAAGTCTTTGCCTTCGCCATCGCCTTGCAGAACCTGATCTGGGGCCTCGCTCAGCCATTCACTGGCGCACTGGCCGACCGCTTCGGCGCGGCGAAAGTGGTGCTGATCGGTGGTGTCCTGTACGCGGCCGGGCTGATTTGCATGGGGCTCTCCGACTCGGCGGTGACGTTGTCCCTGAGCGCCGGTCTGCTGATCGGCATCGGACTGTCCGGTACGTCGTTCTCGGTGATTCTGGGGGTGGTCGGCCGTGCAGTACCGCCGGAAAAACGCAGTATGGGCATGGGGATCGCCAGTGCTGCCGGCTCGTTCGGCCAGTTCGCGATGTTGCCCGGCACACTCGGTTTGATCGGATGGCTTGGCTGGTCCGCGGCGCTGCTGGCGCTGGGCTTGCTGGTGGCATTGATCGTGCCGCTGGTGACCATGCTCAAGGACAAACCGCTGCCCGTTCTGGGCCACGAACAGACCCTTGGCGAAGCGCTGCGCGAAGCCTGCTCCCATTCCGGATTCTGGCTGCTGGCATTCGGCTTTTTTGTGTGCGGATTCCAGGTGGTGTTCATCGGTGTGCATTTGCCGGCCTATCTGGTGGATCAACACCTTCCGGCGACGGTCGGCACCACGGTGCTGGCGCTGATCGGCCTGTTCAACATTTTCGGCACCTATACCGCTGGATGGCTCGGCGGGCGCATGTCCAAGCCGCGTTTGCTCACTGGTTTGTACTTGCTGCGGGCGGTGGTCATTGCGTTGTTCCTGTGGGCGCCGGTGACGACCACCACGGCTTACCTGTTCGGCATGGCCATGGGCTTCCTGTGGCTGTCGACGGTGCCGTTGACCAACGGCACGGTGGCGACCTTGTTTGGTGTGCGAAACCTGTCCATGCTCGGCGGGATTGTTTTCCTGTTTCACCAGCTCGGTTCGTTCCTGGGCGGCTGGTTGGGTGGCGTGGTGTACGACCGTACCGGTAGCTATGACTTGATCTGGCAGGTCGCGATTCTCTTGAGCCTGTTGGCCGCCGCCCTGAACTGGCCGGTGCGTGAACGGCCGGTGGCGCGCCTGCAAACACAAATGAGTGCGACATGAACAGTCTCTGGCCTCGTATCACGATTTTCGCTGTCTGCGCCTTGCTGCTTGCCCTGACGTGGTGGGGCTGGCATCAGGGCGGGCTGGCGCTTTTGCAGTTGGGCATGGGGACTTGCTAGCGCGATAGTGGGGCGGTAACGTCGAACCCTGACGACTCTTCTCAAGGGTGTTCCCCACATGCTGATGCGCTGGCTTGCAGTTCCCGCGTTACTGGTCGCGTTTACCGGGTTGGCTCACGCGGCGGATTGCCCGGATCTTTTGCAAGGCTCGTTGCCCAAGTTGCATGCCAAGGAATCCATCGATTTGTGCCAGCGCTTCGCTGGTAAGCCGTTGGTGGTGGTCAATACCGCAAGCTTCTGTGGCTTTGCTCCGCAGTTCAAAGGCCTTGAGGCGCTGAACCAGCGCTTCAAGGATCAAGGGCTGGAGGTGATTGGCGTTCCGTCCAATGACTTCAAGCAGGAGTCAAAGGATGGCGCCGAGACCGCCAAGGTCTGCTACGTCAACTATGGCGTAACCTTCACCATGACCGAGCCGCAAAAGGTTCGGGGCGACGATGCGACGCATTTGTTCAAAGTCCTGGCCAGTCAAACCAGCGCACCAAAGTGGAATTTCTACAAGTATGTGGTGGATCGCCAAGGCAATGTGATCGCCAGTTTCTCCAGCCTGACCAAGCCGGATGATCCCGAGTTCATCGCCTCGGTGGAAAAAGCCCTGGCTTCGCCACCGCTCGTTTCGACCCCCTGATCGCCCTCTGATCGACGCCCACTAAAAAGCCCCGCCTCTGTGAAGAGCGCGGGGCTTTTTTGATTCGGATGGCGAGCGGTTCAGGCTCGCCGGGAATCATCAGAAGCGGTAGGTCGCACCGAGACCGAAACCGTTCGCGTAGTTTTCATACTCGGCGTTGTAGCTCTGGCCACGGTTGTTGCTGTTGTTGACCTTGACCGACTCTTCGCGCAGGTACGAATACGCCAGGTCGATGGTCAGGTCGTCGGTCGGGCTCCAGCCGGCACCCACGCTGAAAATCTTGCGATCGCCAGTCGGGATGCGTGGGGAACGGTTGACGTTGTTGGTCGGTGCCTGGTCAACGGACAGACCGGTACGCAGTACCCATTGCTTGTTCAACTGGTAGGACGCGCCAATGGCGTGAGCCCAGGTGTCGTGCCAGTTCTGTTCTTCGGTGATGGTGCCGAACTGGCCGTTCAGAACGGCTGGAACGCCTTTGTTTTCAACGGTGATTTCTTTCAGACGGCTCCAGCGGGTCCAGGTGCTGCCTGCGTAAAGAGTCCACTTGTCGTCGAGCTGGTGAGTGACCGAGAAGTCCACCGATTCAGGTGTGGTCAGGTCCAGCGAAGCGTCGTACTTCTGGTTTGGGTTCTGGCCGATCAGGCCCAGCACGTTGTAGTTGACCTTGGTGTTGCCTTCGAGCTTGTACTTCACTTTCGAGTGGTAGGTCAGGCCGACGCGAGTGCTGTCGGTGGCTTGAACCAGCACGCCGATGTTGTAGCCCAGCGCGGTGTCGTCACCTGTGATCTTGACCTTGCCGTCTGGCGCGGCCTGGGTGATCGACAGGTTCGATTCCAGGGTGCCGTCAACGCGGTTGATGGTCGGGCCAAAACCGATGGAAACCTTGTCGTTGAAGGCGTAGCTGACAGTCGGTTGCAGGGTGACGATTTTAACTTCGCTCTTGCTACCGAAGTAACGACCGGCAAAGCCGTTTTCGTAGTCGGTTACCAGACCGAATGGTGCGTACACGCCCACACCGAAGGCCCACTTGTCATCGATTGGCTTGACGTAGTAACCCATAGGCACGGCGATCAACGGTACCATGTCGCCTTTGTTGGTGCCGCTGTTCGGGCTGGAGCTTGCGTGGCTGATGTCAGTGTGTGCGTCGATCATCGCAACACCGCCGGTGACTTGTTCGCGCTTGATGCGGGACATGCCGGCAGGGTTGCCAAAAATTGTACTTGCGTCATCGGCAGAGGAAGATCGCCCGGCAAAACCCGTACCCATCCCGCTGATGCTTTGTTCGTTAACGGCAAAGCCACTCGCGAAGATCTGGGTGGATGCCAAGGCAACGGCGAGGCTAAGGGTGGTTTTGAGCATTACTTTTTTCATTATTAGAACTCCTGGTGATCACCGGGGCGAAAATTACCAACATTTTCGTCCCGGCGCCATAGGCTGTATGCCTTGATTTAGAGCGGTTTTGTAGGACAATCCGACCAGAATCGCGACGTGTTGCGCGATCTTTGGATTCAGAGGGATCAGCAGGCTACCTGATTCAGGGGTGAAACACAGGTTTGCCAGGCGCAGGTGAAATCACGCAGACGCCCTTGGGGTTGAAAGGTCTGGCGCCAGATTCTGGCCATACCCAACAAATCATCCGGGGCGGGGAGGGGGGTATTCTGTTCTTCCACCAGCAGCCAGGCGATGGCTGTGGCGTAACGCAGGTTGACGGTCAATTCGAGGTGCGGGCCACTCAGAAACGCATGTTGGCTGGCCAGGCCGCGGACCAGGCTTGCACGCTCCGGATCAAGGGCCAGGTAATGGTCCCAAAGAGCCTGGTGGCGGGGCTCGGCGATGCGGTACAGGCCGTGCCCACGGCGGTCATGCAGGGCGGAACCAAGGGCGGACTGGCTAGCGGCAATGCCCAGCAGCAGGGATTCGGCAGTAGCGCTATGGCGTCCGAGGTAGATCAAGGTCGGACGAATCACATAACGGCACAGTTCGCTGGCAGCGATACCCATAAAACCCTCGAAACCTGAATTGGACGGCGATACCTGAAGGGGGGGGCTTGGCAGCAGTGAATCGACTCAGGCTCGCCGCAAGCGGGTCAAGCCGCTTGAGTTGAAGTGTAGTGTCATATTCGCGCTGTAAAGGCCTGTTTTTAAAATATTTCCAGCGACCAGTTATAACCGTTATATCGGATCGTGCTTAGCCGTGGTTCAAGGAAAGGGAAACATCGGGCAATAAAAAGCCCTGCTTTTCGGGCAGGGCTTTCGGGTTTTCAGCCTTTCTGGCGTTTCAGGCAACCAGTGCCTGACGGGTACGCTCGATCACGGCCTGCAGCGGCTCGGCGCTGGAGTATTGATCGGGGTACAGGCGTTCGCTGTGACGAGCGATGCCGTGTTCGTTGACCAGAGTGAAGCTGAAGCAGCCTTTGCGAGCGGCCATGATCAGGCAGTTCATTGGTGCAAAAGCGTTGGTTAGGGTGCGAATGGCATCCTGTGCATGGATTTGAGTAGACATTAATGGTGTTCCTACAAATGACACGGATAAGAACCGTGCAACGTTAAAACGTTCCAGTAACGTCGATCACCATTGACCGAACGAAGAACCCGACTGGAACAAAGCAGCCAGTTGAAGCGCTATATGTTTGCGCGCTTGGGCCGGCAGGTAGGTACTTAGGAGGGCAGGCAACACATCGAGGGCAAAGGTTCTGGGCCCGGGGTGAAGATCCTGATCAATTTGCAGGTTGGTTCGAGCAGAGTAAGCAGGCGGAGCAACACCCTTTGCTTTCGATTCAAAGGTTGTGTTGGCGCAAGATTTACCTGGAAACCATCGAGGTGGTCGGTCCCGCTTGTTCGGTGGAGGCTTCCGTCGGGAAGGCTGACCGGGGGGATTTGTTCGACCAGAATTGACTTTCAGCTTGGTACTAACGCCGCGGATACTAACGGATTGAACTGGACAAGGGAAGTGTGTTAGCGAAAAGAGTTTCCTGGCGGGTGCCAGATCGGGCTGTTTTTACCCTGTAGAGGTGTGCATAAAGGTGCGCTGCTTGCGATTGATACGCCCTATAGCAGAACAAAATCCGACCATCGGTCATCGAGGTTTGTAGCAACGCAGCCGTCTAAACACCGGGTTTGCCAAGGCTTATCCCCAGGCATGACCAAAAAATGCGCCGAAAAAGTGCATCGATATAACCGTCGCAAAGGCACTTGTGCACATTAGTTGCGCACCCTGTCACCCCGCTGTCATCTCACGTTCAAGCGTCATGGCTGCCTGTAACCAAAATTTAAGTCAATGAAAAACATCGCTTTTTTTTACTGGTGAAAAAATCGTCAGTTTGACTGCGAGCCCCATTCCACAGGGCTTTGAGCGGGTTGAAGGGCGGTTGTCCACTGAGTTATCCACAGCTTCTGTGGATTGTCCCGAGCGCTTGCTCTAGGACGGGCGTGCCGGGATATTTTCAGCTTTACCTGTAAGAAAAAGAGAGTAAAGTTGCGCGCCTTCCGATCTGCCCCACAGTGCTTTATGAAGTTTCGCTCAGCCTCCGTTTCCTCTTCCTCCACACCACCTTCTGTTGCCCCTACCAAGCGCTTTTCCATGCGCGTGGCGGAGTGGCTGTTGGACAGTCCGCATCTGGGCGAAAACCGTAACGTCAAACACATCGCCGGACGTCTGCTCAAGCAACCGGCCCGTGAAGGCGTGGTGGCTGCGCAAAGTCGCCTTGGCCAGTTGATGTGCCGGGAATGCGGGAATGCCCGGGACCGCCGGATCGGTCAGGACCTGCTGCGTCAGGCCGCCCGGGCAGGCGATCGCCGCGCTCAACAGGAACTGGGGCTGATCGAAGACTGAGCTGTCCAAGATCTGACGCCTTGGTTAACCTTCAGGCTTTATCCGAATGGCAGGAGTGGCTATGGCAATGGATCTGACCAGCGTATTGCTGGGGCTGGCAGCGGCTGCGTTGCCGTTGCTGGTATTGGCCTGGCAACTTCAGCGTCGGGTCAGCAGCACGCGAGCAGACTTTGCACTGCTGCAGGAACGCCTGGCCATGGCGCAACTGGCGCAAGACGGATTGAATGCGCAGCTCGAATCCAGCCGCGACGAAATCGGTGACCTGACCCAGGCCAACGCCGCCAAACAGGCTGATCTGGCTGCGCTGCGTCGTGAAGTCGAACTGTTGCAGATCGAGCGCGACGACGCCCGGGACGCCGCCCATGCGTGGAATATCGAACGCGCCGGCAAAGAAGCCGAATTGCGCCGTCTGGATGCCCAGGCCGCGTCACTCAACGCCGAGTTGCGCGAGCAACAGGACAGTCATCAGCAACGCCTCAACGACCTGCAAGGTTCACGGGACGAGTTGCGCGCGCAGTTCGCCGAGCTGGCGGGGAAAATTTTCGATGAGCGCGAGCAGCGTTTTGCCGAAACCAGTCAGCAGCGTCTGGGGCAGTTGCTCGATCCACTCAAGGAACGCATCCAGTCTTTCGAGAAACGTGTCGAGGAAAGCTATCAGAACGAGGCTCGTGAGCGTTTCTCCCTGGCCAAGGAGCTGGAGCGTCTGCAACAGTTGAATTTGCGCTTGAGCGATGAAGCCACCAACCTGACCCGTGCCTTGAAAGGGCAGAAGACCCAGGGCAATTGGGGCGAACTGATTCTTGAGCGCGTGCTCGAGCATGCGGGACTGGAGAAGGGCCGCGAGTACCAGACGCAGGTCAATCTCAAGGGACCGGACGGCGAGCGCTTCCAGCCGGACGTGATCATTTATCTGCCGGGCGACAAGCAGGTCGTGGTCGACTCCAAGGTCAGCCTGACGGCCTATCAGCAATATGTCGCGGCTGACGACGAGGCCATCGGCCAGATCGCCATCAAGCAACACGTACTTTCGTTGCGCAATCACGTCAAAGGCCTGGCCGGCAAGGATTACAAACGCCTCGATGGCTTGCACAGCCTGGATTTCGTGTTGCTCTTCGTGCCGATCGAGGCGGCGTTTTCTGCTGCGTTGCAGGCTGAACCGACGCTGTTCCAGGAGGCGTTCGACCGCAACATCGTGATCGTCAGCCCCACCACGTTGTTGGCGACCCTGCGCGTCATCGACAGCCTGTGGAAGCAGGAGCGCCAGAGCCAGAATGCCCGGGAAATCGCCGAGCGGGCCGGGTGGCTGTACGACAAGTTCGTGCTGTTCATTCAGGATCTGGATGAGGTCGGCAATCGCCTGCAGCAATTGGACAAGGCCTATAGCTCGGCACGCAACAAGCTGACAGAGGGGCGTGGTAACCTGGTCAGTCGCAGTGAACAACTCAAGCTGCTGGGCGCACGGGCGAGCAAGAGCCTGCCCGCAGACTTGCTGGAGCGGGCGATGACGGATGTGGACGGGTTGGTCGAGCTGCCGGAATAGCCCCCGGGTGAGGGTGGACCCTGTGGCGAGTTAATCCTCGCTACAACGGCAAATATCGGCTCAACAACGCGCGCAACGCCGCCGGTTTCACCGGTTTGGCCAGATAGTCCAGCCCGGCGGCATGCACCAGGTCAACCGTCTCCGGCCGGCCATCGGCGCTGATCACCACCCCCGGAACCGGCTCGCCCATTTGCGTGCGCAACCAGGCCATCAAATCGGTTCCGGTCTCGCCATGATCGAGGTGGTAATCCACCAGTGCCAATTGCGGACGCACGCCTTCGCCCAGTAACGCTGCGCATTCCTCGCGATTGCGCGCGGTCCAGACCTGGCAACCCCAACGGCTGAGCAGGCTGTTCATGCCGATCAGGATGCTGTCCTCATTGTCGATACACAGCACCTGCGCACCATTGAGCAATTTGCCATTGAGCTCGGCGGCTTTGACCGGCGCTGCGGCTTGCGTCTGGGCCAGCGGCACGCTGACGCTGAACACGCTACCGCGTCCCGGCCAGGAGCGTACGCGCAAGGTATGACCGAGCACGCGACAGAGCCCGTCGGCAATTGCCAGTCCCAGGCCGAGGCCTTTTTCGGCCCGTGTCTGGTGGCTGTCGAGGCGCTTGAATTCTTCGAAAATCACCTGCTGTTTATCTTCCGGAATACCCGGCCCACGATCCCAGACTTCCAGGCTCAATCCTTCCTTTTGCCGGCGAACCCCCAGTAGCACCGGCCCTTTGCCGTAGCGGAAAGCGTTGGTCAGGAAGTTCTGCAAAATCCGTCGCAGCAATTTGATGTCGCTGTCGACCCGCAGCGCGCTGCCGCGAACGCGGAACTCCAGTTTTTGTTCTCGCGCCAGCACCTTGAACTCGGTACCGAGGGTGTCGAACAGTTCGTTGATCGCGAACGGCTGGCGATTCGGGTTGATCTTGCCGTTCTCCAGGCGGGAAATGTCCAGCAGGTCGCTGATCAAGTCCTCAGCCGAGCGCAGCGAGCTGTCCAGGTGCCCGACCAGTTTCTGCGCTTCGCCGGACAAACCATCGTCCTGATGGGAGAGGGCGGCGGAGAACAGCCGCGCCGCATTCAAAGGTTGCATCAAGTCATGGCTGACGGCTGCAAGGAAACGGGTCTTGGACTGGTTGGCCGCCTCGGCGGTGCCCTTGGCTTCGGTCAGGGCAACGTTGAGCTGCGACAATTCGTGGGTCCGTTCGGTAACCCGTTGCTCCAGGCCTTCGTTGGCTTCGGTCAGCGCCTGCTCGGCTTCGCGGAACGCGGTGATGTCGGTGAAACTCATGACGAAGCCGCCGCCCGGCATCGGATTGCCGATCAGCTCGATCACCCGGCCATTGGGGAACAGTCGTTCGGAAGTATGCGCGCGGCCCTGGCGCATCCAGTGCAGGCGACGGGCGACATGCACTTCGGCCTCGCCGGGGCCGCACAGTCCACGCTCGGCATTGTGACGGATGATGTCGGCAATCGGCCGGCCGACTCTGATCAGGCCATCCGGGTAGTTGAACAAGTCCAGATAGCGACGGTTCCAGGCCACCAGTTTCAGCGACTGGTCGACCACGCTGATGCCCTGGGTGATGTTCTCGATGGCGCCTTGCAGCAAGGCACGGTTGAATTGCAGTACCTCCGAGGCTTCGTCGGCGATGCGCACGACGTCCTCCAGTTGCATCTCCCGGCCTTCAATGGCGGCCTTTACCACCGCGCGGGTCGAAGAGGCACCCAGCACACCGGCCAGCAGGCGTTCGGTATGGGCGATCCACTCATTGTCGGCGTTCTGGTTCGGGTTGAAGCCTTTGCCCTGGCGATAGGCAAAGCGGATGAAGCTTTGACGGGCGCGTTCTTCGCCGACGAAGCGCGCCGCCAGTTGCAGCAGGTCGTCGATCTGCACTGAAAGCATCGAGCGTGCGCTGGGGCGGGCGCTGATTTCCTGGCCGATGAAGCGGCCCGCCTGCCAGTGCTCGGAAACCCGGGTGCGCGACAACACCGAGACCCAGGCGAACAGCGTGAAGTTGCCTGCCAGCGACAGCACCACGCCTTGGGTCAGCGGGGTGATCGGCAGGTTCAGTGGGTTGCTGTGCAACCAGGCCAGGCCCGGGAATGTGCTCAAGGACAGGCCGAGGCTGAGGGCGGCAATCGGCAGGATCAAGGTGTAGAACCACAGGAACGTGCCGGCGGCGAGGCCAGCGAAAACGCCGCGGCGGTTGGCCTGTTTCCAGTACAGTGCCCCGAGCATGGCGGGGGCCAGTTGGGTCACGGCGGCGAAGGCGATCTGGCCGATGGTCGCCAGGCTGGCGGTCGAGCCGAGCAGGCGATAACTGACGTAGGCCAGCAGCAGAATGACCACGATGCTGACGCGGCGCACCGACAGCATCCACTGGCGGAACACTTCGAACGGGCGCTCGGCGTTATTGCGCCGCAGCAACCAGGGCAACAGCATATCGTTGGAGACCATGGTCGACAGCGCCACGCTGGCCACGATCACCATGCCGGTGGCCGCCGATGCGCCCCCGATAAACGCCAGCAGGGCCAACGCCGGATGCGCCTGGGCCAGGGGCAGGCTGATGACGAACGAGTCCGGCAACACCGAGCTGGGCAGCATCATCTGGCCGGCGAGCGCGATCGGCACGACAAACAATGCAGCAAGGGCGAGGTAGGCCGGAAATACCCATTTGGCCAGGCGCAGATCCTGGGGATCGATGTTCTCGACAACGGTCACGTGAAACTGCCGCGGCAGGCAAATGATCGCCATCATTGCCACACCGGTCTGCACCACCATCGACGGCCAGTTGATGGTTTCCTTCCAGTACTGTTCGAGCCGCGGCGCAAGCATGGCCTGGTCGAACAGGTCGTCGAAACCGTCGTACAGGCCGTAGGTCACGAAGGCGCCGACGGCGAGAAACGCGAACAGTTTGACCAGCGATTCGAAGGCAATCGCAAGCACCATGCCGCGATGGTGCTCGGTGGCGTCGAGGTTGCGGGTACCGAAGACGATGGTAAACAGCGCCAGTACCAGCGACACAATCAGCGCAGTGTCCTGGGCGCGGGTGCCCATGGCGTCGGCGCCGGCGCCGATCAGCAGGTTCACGCCGAGCACAATGCCTTTGAGTTGCAGTGCGATGTAGGGCAATACACCGACCAGACAAATCAGCGCTACCACCACCGCCAATGACTGGGATTTGCCATAGCGCGCGGCGATGAAGTCGGCGATCGAGGTGATGTTCTCCTGTTTGCTGATCATCACCATTTTTTGCAGGACCCACGGCGCGCCGACCAGCAACAGGATCGGCCCGAGGTAAATCGGCAGGAACGACCAGAGCTGTTCGGCGGCCTGGCCCACGGCACCGAAGAAGGTCCAGCTGGTGCAATAGACCGCCAGCGACAGGCTGTACACCCAGGCCCGCACACGCGGCGGCAAGGGCGCGCTGCGACGGTCGCCATAAAAGGCGATGGCGAACATGATGGCCATATAGGCCAGGGCGACGGCGGCAATCAGCCCGGTGGACAGCGACATGGGGACTCCAGACAAAAGACATCCGAGCCTCCCGCTCGGACAGACAGTCTCGCACGACCGCCAGCGTTAGTCAGTGTCGACCAAGGTCGTGGCGTGGCGGGGTGTCGCAGGTTGATTTTCAGTGTCTGTACTGGCCCCATCGCGAGCAAGCTCGCTCCCACATTTGCCCTGTGTTCGCCGCCCCCTGTGGAAGCGAGCTTGGTCCGGGCGGCGTTCCGACGATGGGGGCCTCACTGACTGAATGCGATCTCGATCAATCGGTGCAACTCTTCAACCTCAAGCGGCGCCTCGGCAAACAGGATGCGAAACACCGTCGGCGCGGCGATCAGATTGATCAGCCGATCGACACTGGGCTTGGGCTCATCCGGATAGCGATCCAGAATCGTCTGCAGTTGCCCGCCAATGATGGTCGCGCAATAACTCGGCTTCAACGCCGCCTGCACGTCGCACAGCATGTTGCGGCCGGGTTCGGAGCTCATCTCGTCCAGATACTGCTCGGCCCAGGCCCGCACGTCGCCGTGAAGGCTGCCGGTATTGGCCGGCTCGTTGTCGGGCTGCATGCGGGCGAGGGCGACGTCGGCCAGCAGCGCCGACACATCGCCCCAGCGTCGATAGATGGTGGACGGCGTGACACCCGCGCGCGCCGCAATTTGCGGCACCGTCACGCTGGCGCGGTCCTGCTCCTCAAGGAGTTGGCGCACGGCCGAATGAATCGACTCTTGTACCCGGGCGCTGCGGCCGCCGGGGCGTAATGTGGGAGCGGTCATCTTGTGTTTCCTGTATTGCACCGGGTCTTGCGGCTGGCACCCGGTCCTGAAAGCCATGCATCGGACCTTAACACAAAGAATTTGCTTTAAGAGGGATCCAGTAGCACACTCCGCAAAAGCAAAAAATTAGCTTTTGCGGAGTGTGTGCATGCCCGGTTCTCATTCAAATCGTGCCAGCCTGTGGTTTCTGGCCGTTACCTTGCTCAGTTTCCTGGCGGCCTCCACTGCGCCGACGCCGCTGTATCACCTGTATCAGGAGCAGATGCAGTTTTCGGCCGCGACCCTGACCCTGATTTTTGCCGTGTACGCCCTCAGCCTGTTGGCGGCGTTGCTGACGGTCGGCTCGCTGTCGGATTACCTGGGGCGCAAACCGGTGATCTTTACGGCGGTGGTACTGAACATCCTGGCGATGTTGCTGTTTATCTACGCCGACAGCGTTGCGTGGCTGATCGGTGCCCGGGTCCTGCAAGGGTTTGCCACCGGTATGGCGACTGCCGTGTTGAGTGCAACGCTGCTGGACACCGATCGCCAGCAAGGGCCGCTGGTCAATAGCGTCGCGCCGTTGCTCGGTATGGCCCTGGGTGGAATGGGCTGCGGTTTGCTGGCCGAGTTTGCTCCGGCGCCGTTGCACCTGACCTATTGGCTGCTACTTGTCCTGTTCGCGATGCAGGCTGTAGTTGTCTGGCGTTTGCCGGAGAGCGTCACGCGCCAGTCCGGGGCTTGGGCATCATTGCGACCGACCCTGCATGTGCCGGTCCAGGCGCGTGCGACGTTATGGCGGGTGTTGCCGCTCAACACGGCGACCTGGGCGCTGGGCGGATTTTACGCATCGCTGGCACCTTCATTGGTGCGCGCGGCGACCGGTTCAACGTCGAACCTGATTGGCGGGGCGACCGTCGCCGCATTGACGGTGACCGGTGCCCTGATGATCTACACCCTGCGCAATCAGGCTGCGACCAAGGCGCTGCAACTGGGCGCCAGTTCGTTGCCGGCGGGAGTCGTCCTGATTTTACTGGGTGTGCACAGCGCCAGTTTGCCGCTGTTTTTCCTCGGCACGCTGGTCGCCGGTTGCGGCTTCGGCGCCGGTTTCCTCGGCGCCGTGCGCAGTCTGGTGCCGCTGGCCTTGCCCCATGAACGCGCCGGGTTGATGTCGGCGTATTACGCGCTGAGTTATCTGGCGTTCTGCCTGCCGGCGCTGCTGGCCGGGAACCTGGCGCGGATCTTTGGTCTGGTGGCAACCACCGATGGTTATGGTGCGGTGCTGATGGTGCTGGTCCTCAGCGCAATGGCGGGTTTACTGCGATCACGTTCGGCCAGGGTCTGCGAGGTCAACCGGTAAAATTGAGTTAGCCTTGGCACCCACTCAGTTCACTCGAAGGATCGGACCATGAAGATCATCCGTAGCAAATCGTTCACTGGCGAGCGTGCCTGGGCCGCGCTGGACATCGCCAGCATGAACGGCATCACCACGCGGCTGCACTGGACCGATCAACCCTACAAGTGGCACGTCAACGATGGCGAGGAAGTGTTCGTGGTGCTCGATGGCCAGGTGCAGATGCGTTATCGCGAAGAGGGGGTGGAGCGGGAAGCTTTGCTGGAGGTCGGTGACATTTTTTATGCCTCGGTTGGCACTGAGCATGTGGCGCATCCGCTAGGACAGGCTCGGATATTGGTGATCGAATCGGAGGGGAGTGTCTGACGCTATATAAGTGATATCGATAAGATATAGAGATATTACCCGTTATATAGATATTCTATTCGGATCTAACATGGGCTCTACCTCACGAGAGGACAGGAGTTCGCCATGACATGCGCCAATAGCATCAAGCCCGGAATCAAACCTTTCAGTCACTTGCAGCATCCCCGCGAGGCGATCCGCCAGTTCACCCCCAACTGGTTCGCCGCCACCATGGGCACCGGCGTGCTGGCGTTGGCACTGGCGCAATTGCCGGTCGCCATGCCTGCCTTGCACGCCTTTGCCGAAGCCCTCTGGCTGTTCAATATCGCTCTGTTCCTGCTGTTTACGGCGGTATACACGGCGCGTTGGGTGCTGTTTTTCGACGAAGCACGGCGGATCTTCGGCCATTCCACGGTTTCGATGTTTTTCGGCACCATCCCGATGGGCCTGGCGACCATCATCAACGGCTTTCTGGTATTCGGCCTGCCGCGTTGGGGCGAAGGGGTGATTCATGTTGCCGAAGTGTTGTGGTGGCTGGATGTGGCCATGTCGCTGGCCTGCGGCGTGTTGATTCCCTACATGATGTTCACCCGTCAGGAGCACAGCATCGACCAGATGACAGCGGTCTGGTTGTTGCCGGTGGTCGCGGCAGAAGTGGCGGCCGCCAGCGGTGGCCTGTTGGCGCCGCATTTGGTCGACGCTCATTCGCAACTGGTGGTGCTGGTGACCAGCTACGTGCTCTGGGCCTTTTCCCTGCCGGTAGCCTTCAGCATCCTGACCATTCTGTTGCTGCGCATGGCCCTGCATAAACTGCCCCACGAAAACATGGCCGCCTCGAGCTGGCTGGCCCTTGGACCGATCGGCACCGGTGCGCTGGGTATGTTGGTACTGGGGGGCGACGCACCGCTGATTTTCGCGGCCAACGGTATGCCGGGAGTCGGCGAGATTGCTGCCGGACTGGGTCTGGTGGCCGGCATCACCCTGTGGGGCTTCGGCCTGTGGTGGATGCTGATGGCGTTGCTGATCACCGGGCGATACTTGCGAGCCGGCATTCCCTTCAATCTCGGCTGGTGGGGCTTTACTTTCCCGTTGGGCGTCTATTCCCTGGCGACGTTGAAGCTGGCCAGTACCTTGAACCTGATGTTCTTCAGTGTGTTTGGCTGTGTGCTGGTGGCATTGCTGGCGGTGATGTGGCTGATCGTCGGAAAGCGCACGGTGCTGGGCGCCTGGCGTGGCGAGCTGTTTGTCTCGCCGTGCATTGCCGGATTGAAGAAATAACCGACAAAGATTAGGTAAGGTGTGGCCTGGATCGACTTTTGATAATCCAATAAGAATCCAGGCCACTCGTTACCTATCATCAGGGACACATGGAAGATGAGTCACCCCTCACAGTTCACCTTGCTGCGCACCCGGCGCTTCCTGCCGTTCTTCATCACCCAGTCCCTCGGGGCGTTCAACGACAACGTGTTCAAACAGTCGTTGATCCTGGCCATTTTGTACAAGCTGACCATCGAAGGTGACCGCTCCATCTGGGTCAACCTGTGTGCGCTGCTGTTCATCCTGCCGTTCTTCCTGTTCTCGGCCCTGGCCGGGCAATTCGGGGAAAAGTTCGCCAAGGATGCGTTGATCCGCCTGATCAAGCTGGGGGAAATCGCCATCATGGCGGTCGGCGCCGTTGGCTTTCTGTTCGATCACCTGTCGTTGATGCTGGTGGCGCTGTTCGCCATGGGCACCCATTCGGCGCTGTTCGGACCGGTGAAGTATTCGATCCTGCCGCAAGCCCTGCATGAAGATGAGCTGGTAGGCGGCAACGGCCTGGTGGAAATGGGCACCTTCCTGGCGATCCTCGCCGGCACCATTGGCGCCGGGGTCATGATGTCTTCGGCGCATTACGCGCCAGTGGTGTCCACGGCAATCATCGGCACTGCCGTACTCGGTTACCTGGCCAGCCGCAGCATTCCCCGCGCAGCGGCCGCCACGCCGCAAATGCACCTGAACTGGAACATTTTCAGCCAGTCCTGGGCCACGTTGAAACTGGGCCTGGGGCAAACGCCGGCGGTGTCACGCTCGATTGTCGGCAACTCGTGGTTCTGGTTTGTCGGGGCGATTTATCTGACGCAGATCCCGGCCTATGCCAAGGAATGGATGCACGGCGACGAAACCGTGGTGACGCTGATTCTGACGGTGTTCTCGGTGGGCATCGCATTGGGTTCGATGCTGTGCGAGAAGCTCTCTGGGCGCAAAGTCGAGATTGGCCTGGTGCCGTTCGGGTCGTTCGGCCTGACCGTTTTCGGTCTGCTGCTGTGGTGGCATTCTGGCTCAATTCCGGATAGCGCCACCGGCCATGGCTGGATCGAGATCCTCGGTTTCGGCCACGCCTGGCTGGTGTTGCTCGACATCCTCGGCCTGGGCGTCTTCGGCGGTTTCTACATCGTGCCGCTATACGCGCTGATCCAGTCACGCACGGCGGAGAACGAACGGGCGCGGGTGATTGCTGCCAACAACATCCTCAACGCGTTGTTCATGGTGGTGTCGGCGATTGTCTCGATCGTCTTGCTGAGTGTGGCCAAGCTGTCGATCCCGCAGCTGTTCCTGGTGGTGTCGTTGCTGAACATCGGCGTCAACGCCTACATCTTCAAGATCGTCCCCGAGTTCACCATGCGTTTCATGATCTGGCTACTCAGCCATTCCATGTACCGCGTCGAGCATCGCAATCTGGATTTGATCCCCGATGAAGGCGCGGCGTTGCTGGTGTGCAACCACGTGTCATTCGTCGACGCCTTGCTGATTGGCGGCGCGGTGCGTCGGCCGATTCGCTTTGTGATGTATTACAAGATCTACAACTTGCCGGTGCTGAACTTCATCTTTCGTACCGCGGGGACGATTCCTATCGCGGGGCGTCATGAAGACATCCAGATCTACGAAAAGGCCTTCACGCGCATTGCCCGGTATCTGAAGGACGGTGAGTTGGTGTGCATCTTCCCCGAGGGTAAATTGACCGCCGATGGCGAGTTGAATGAGTTCAAGGGCGGCTTGACGCGAATTCTCGAGGAGACACCGGTGCCGGTGATTCCGCTCGCCTTGCAGGGGTTGTGGGGGAGTTTCTTCAGCCGCGACCCGGGCAAGGGGCTGTTTCATCGCCTGTGGTCGCGGGTGACATTGGTGGCAGGGCCGGCGGTGGCGGTTGAGGTGGCGGAGCCGGCGAAGTTGCAGGCTTTGGTGGGGGAGTTGCGCGGGGCTGTCAGATAGCGGTTGTTTGCGCGAGCCGCTTCGCGAGCAGGCTCGCTCCCACATTGGAATGCAATCCCTGTGGGAGCGAGCTTGCTCGCGATGGCGTCAGTGGCCTATGCGCTGACCTTCAGGCCAACGAGCCCGGAAATGATCAACGCCACACTCGCCAACCGCACCAGCGCCATGGATTCGCCAAACAGGATGATCCCGGCGATCACCGTGCCAACGGCGCCGACACCGGTCCAGATCGCATAGGCCGTACCCAGCGGCAATTCCTTCATTGCAAGGCCGAGCAAGCCAAGGCTGATCGCCATGGCCGCAACGGTCAAAACAGTGGGGAGCGGGCGGGTGAAGCCGTCGGTGTACTTGAGGCCGACGGCCCAGCCGACTTCGAACAGGCCGGCGAAAAACAGAATGATCCAGGACATGAAGACCTCCATCGTCTGACGGGGTCGTCCCCTGATTAATGACTCGATCGAGCCGCGAGGTCGTCCTCGCGATGCGCAATATAGTGCCCAGTATTAACCCGGGGATCAAGTTTTCGGATCAGTCAGTCGCCTGCTGTGCGGCCATTTCCCGATCCTGCTTTTCACTCATGCGGCGGAAATACGTGGATAGCAATGCCCCGGAAATATTGTGCCAGACACTGAACAATGCACTTGGCACTGCGGCCAGCGGCGAGAAGTGTGCACTCGCCAACGCGGCACCCAATCCGGAATTCTGCATGCCGACTTCCAGGGCCAGGGATTTGCGCTGGGCCAGAGGTAGCTTGAACAGGCGCCCGGTGAAGTAACCCAGCAAGTAGCCGAAGCTGTTGTGCAGCATGACCACGGCCATGATCAGCAGGCCGGACTCGGCGATCTTCGCCTGGCTGGCAGCAACCACGGCGGTGACAATGATCACGATGCTCACTACCGAGACCAGCGGCAATACGTCCACCGCATGGCGAACCTTGTCGCCCAGTACCCTTTGGGCAACCACGCCCAGCACGATCGGCAACAGCACCACTTGCAGGATCGACCAGAACAACTCCATGAACGACACCGGCAACCAGGCCGAGGCCAGCAGCCAGATCAGCGCTGGGGTCAGCAGCGGGGCGAGGAGGGTGGTGACGGCGGCAATGGCCACCGACAACGCCAGATCGCCGCGGGCCAGCCAGGTCATCACGTTCGACGAAGTGCCGCTCGGGCAGCAGCCGACCAGAATCACACCGACGGCGATTTCCGGTGGCAAGTGGAACGCCTGGCAGAGCAACCACGCCACGCCGGGCATGATCACGAAATGTGCAACCACGCCCAGGGCCACGCGCCATGGATGGCGAGCGACTTCGGCGAAGTCTTCGAGTTTGAGAGTCAGGCCCATGCCGAACATCACCAGCCCCAGCAAGGGCACGATGGCACCTTTGAGGCCGAGGAACCACGCCGGCTGCAGAAACGCCACGGCAGCAAAAATCAGTACCCAGTAAGCGAAGGTGTTGCCGACAAAACGACTCAATGCAGCCAGTGCACGCATGCTCTGATCCTTGTTATTAGACACGCTACATAAAACTGTGGGAGCGAGCTTGCTCGCGATGAGGGACTAACATTCAACAGGGATGTTGACTGACATTCCGCTATCGCGAGCAAGCTCGCTCCCACAGGGTATTCATCGACTGATTCAGATCCCCTGCGGAGTCTCTTCACCACCCAACGCTTCAACCAGCGCCGGCAGGAAGTCGCCGAAGGTCAGCATCATCAGGGTGAAGCTGGCGTCCAGTTGGCCCAGGGCTTCGTCGCCGCCGTCCTGTTCCGCCTGGTCTTGCAGCAGGTCTTCGAACTTGAGGCGCTTGACCACCATTTTGTCGTCGAGGACGAACGACAGTTTGTCCTGCCAGGCCAGGGACAGTTGAGTGACCACTTTGCCGGTGCTCAGGTGCAGCTGGATTTCTTCGCTGGTCAGGTCCTGGCGCTTGCAACGCACGATGCCGCCGTCTTCGTGGGTGTCGCGCAGTTCGCATTCGTCCAGCACAAAGAAATCGTCCGCGGCTTTCTGGGTGGTGACCCACTCGGTCATGGTCGCGGTCGGGGACATCTTCACGGTCAGCGGGCGCACCGGCAGGGTGCCGATCACTTCACGCAGGGTCGACAGCAAGTCTTCGGCGCGTTTCGGGCTGGCCGAGTTGACCAGGATCAGGCCCTGTTTCGGCGCGATGGCGGCGAAGGTCGACGAGCGGCGGATAAAGGCGCGCGGCAGGAAGGCCTGGATGATTTCATCCTTGATCTGATCGCGTTCCTTCTTATAGACCTTGCGCATTTGCTCGGCTTCGATCTCTTCGACCTTTTCCTTGACCGCGTCACGTACGACGCTGCCTGGCAAAATACGTTCTTCCTTGCGCGCGGACACCAGCAGGAAGTCACCGCTGACGTGCACCAGCGGCGCATCTTCGCCTTTGCCGAACGGCGCGACGAAACCGTAGGTGGTCAACTCCTGGCTTGCACATGGGCGCGCCAGTTTGGTGGCCAGTGCAGTTTCCAACGCCTCGGCATCAACAGGCAGATCTTGGGTCAGGCGATAGATAAGCAGGTTTTTGAACCACATGGGGTGAGTCTCTCCTTTATACAAAGGCGGGCATTATTGTCTTCGCCGTGCCATAGGCCAACCTTTCTCTAAGCCTTTGGAAGGCCTGAGAAAATTATTTTAAAAAGTGCTTGCCAGAGGTTGGGTCGCTCCGTAGAATGCGCGCCACACCGAAGCGAAGGGTGATTAGCTCAGCTGGGAGAGCGTCTGCCTTACAAGCAGAATGTCGGCGGTTCGATCCCGTCATCACCCACCATTCGTTTCAAGTGTTACGCGCAGCGGTAGTTCAGTCGGTTAGAATACCGGCCTGTCACGCCGGGGGTCGCGGGTTCGAGTCCCGTCCGCTGCGCCATATTCGGTAACCTGGAACACTGAACGCCAGGTCACCACGGAAAAGCCCGCTTAGGCGGGTTTTTTTCTGCCTCAAGTTTGACTGTTGTTCCTGTGGGTTGCATCGTTTCACTGGTTTTTAGATTTTTTGAAAAAAACTTCAAATAAATCAACACTTTATAAAAACCTGTGGCATAATGTGCCCCGCAACGAAGGTAAAGGGTGATTAGCTCAGCTGGGAGAGCGTCTGCCTTACAAGCAGAATGTCGGCGGTTCGATCCCGTCATCACCCACCACTTTCAACGCTACGCGCAGCGGTAGTTCAGTCGGTTAGAATACCGGCCTGTCACGCCGGGGGTCGCGGGTTCGAGTCCCGTCCGCTGCGCCATATTCGGTAATCTGGAACACTGAACGCCAGATCACCACAGAAAGCCCGCCCAGTGCGGGCTTTTTGCTGTCTGGCGTTTGGCCAGTCCATAAAGCGATCCGAGGATCGCTTTTTTTGTGCCTGCCCGATTATTGCTCGGCGTTGCGCCTGTGGCGGTAGTCGCTGACGGCTTCATACACTGCCTTGCGCAGGCGATTGATCCCGCCGATGGGGCGGTGCGCCTCGATGCCGAACCAGGGATTGAACGACTGGTTGTCGCATTGCAGGTTCAGCGCCGGTGTATCGAAGTCCTGCGCCGGCACATTGATCCGCGCCACCGTCTCGAAGGGCGCATCGCTCTCGCGCCACTCAATGCTGGTGTCTTCGATCGGCATGTACTTGTTGGCGTCCTGTCGCTGGATCTGCAAGGCGAAACACGCAGGCACCCGGTCGGTCGACAGCTGTTGGTTCAGCGCATTGCGCAGAAAGTTCGGCAGCTTGCGATTCTGTTCCGGCAGGCTGTAGGCCGGGCAGTTATCCGGATCGGGTATGACCCGGAACTTTGCATTGGCTTCACCGAATTTGTAGGGCGAAACCGAAAAGTATGTCGTCTGGGTCGGGCTCGACGGGGCAGGGGCCAGTGTCGCCAGGGCAATAAACAGATGGCGAACCTGCCAGGTGCGTGGATCCCAGCCGGGGAAGAACGCCATCATCTTTTTACCGTCGGCTTGGGCGGCAACGTTTTGACGGTATTCGGCGACATTGCTTACAAAGAAGTTCGGATGGCTGAACATCACAAAATCCTGTTCGCCTCGGCCTTGCTGATCGCTCAACAGTGGTTTGCCCGGTACATCGAACAGCTTGATCGCCATGCCCCGGGCATCGCGAATGCTGTCGAACTGCGGGTAGGCATTGCCGTTGGACAGGCGCATCGTCGCTTGCCAGGTTTTGCCCGGCTCGCTGAACACGCCCTGGCGCAGTTCGCCTGGCAGTTCCGCCAGCACTTGAACCTCAGCCTTCACACAACCGTGGGCCTTGGCATGGGCGTCGCGCAGGTAGCGGGTGCTTTCACGGTGCTGATCGACAATGCGCACGGCGGTCTGGATGATGTCCTGGGTCATCGCGGCTTCACCGTCCGCAATCAACTCCTGCGTCGAGACCGGCCCGCGCTGCTGCCAGGCAAACCAGGCACTGGCCAATGCCCAGCCCAGCACTCCGAGACCCAGTAACCACAGCAGCAGCTTGCCGAGAAAGGCGCCCAGGCGCAGCCAAAGTGTAATCAGCATGGGAAAGTCCTTTTGACTGAGGCGGTGGTCATGGCAATTGCGCTTCCAGCGGGCCGCCCAACACTTTCAGGTATTCCAGCAGTGCCCAGCGTTCTTCCGGCTGCAACCCGCGGCCGATCACACCGTTGCCGAGTTTGCCGGCACGGAATTCATGACCGCTGTTGTGGTTGCCGGTGATTCGCGTGTCGAACAGAAAACCGTTGGCAAAGGCTTCGGTGCGGTAGCCCAGGTGTCCCGGGTCGTACTCGAAAGTACCTTTATAGAAAGTGGTCGCACGCTCATCCTGAGGCGACAGCAATTGATAAATGCTCGGTACCGAACCGTTGTGCAGAAACGGCGGTGTCGCCCAGACACCCGCCAATGGCCTGGCCTTGTACGCACGTAATTCGCGCACACCGATTGGCAGGCCGAAACCGTCCATTTCAGGGCGCTCGGCAGGGGTGACATTGGCGTCTTGATACGCACGGTCCTGGACATAGGCGGTGACATAGGCCAGCCCCTTGGCCACGGACATTTTGCTCAGGTCCAGCGGCTCCGTGGGTTTTGGCTCTACATCGAGTTTTTCCAGTTCCGCCTGGTTCCATTGCAGCGCTGTCAGGTCGAAGCGGTGATCGGCGATGTTGTTGGCCGCGCCGGGGTCTGTGCCAATGTAATCCACCGGGAGCATTTTCAGGTGCTGAACGTATCGCCCGTCGCCCTGTGTGGTGCGCGGTACATGACAACCCGCGCAGTTTTCGGCGAACAAGGCGCGCCCCTTGGCCGCCAGAGGTTTGTCGACCGCGCCCAACAGATCTTCCGGCCAGGCCGGAGGCTTGAGTCGTTGCAGGGTTTCTTCGATCAAGTGCAGATCGCGCACACGGACACTGGAGGGATAGCGGGCATCGCCCATCAGCGGCTGGCCGTTCTTGTCGAAGAAGTTCAGCGTGGCGCCGACGCCCAATGCTTCGCCGATGTTGCGCGCCATCGGTTGTTTCGCCGAGCCGTTCCACTGCACCCATTCAAACGTCCACATGTTCCACAACTGCGGATAATCGACCGGGGCATTGGCCACACGGTAGTTATCGGGGGAAATGGCATCACCGAAGCTGGCGTTGGCAATGCGCCCGAAGGCGTCTGTGCGCCCCGGGCCTTCCTCGGTCGGATAGAGCCCGCGATGGGTGTCGTTCCAGGCCACTTTGAGGAACGTATCCAGTGAGGATTTCAATTCTTTGCGCAGTTGTTTGTGGCGCGTCTCGTAGTCCTGACCCAGCACGTTGCGTGCGAAACGTTCGAATTTCCAAGGGTTGTAGTAAGTGGAGGCGAGGCTGGCCACCAGCGCCTGTCCGAAACTGCCTCCTTTGAGCGTAGGAACACTGGACGGCAGGACATGCTGCGCCGAGCCGCCGTC
This sequence comes from Pseudomonas sp. P1_F7, assembly GCF_056405655.1. Taxonomy (NCBI): domain Bacteria; kingdom Pseudomonadati; phylum Pseudomonadota; class Gammaproteobacteria; order Pseudomonadales; family Pseudomonadaceae; genus Pseudomonas; species Pseudomonas sp. P1_F7. Next base: position 36,113 of record NZ_JBFUBR010000006.1, on the reverse strand, counting down.
GATACGCACGGCTTGACCCTTGAAACGCAGTTCACCGGTGTGGCAGGCCGCGCAGGTGATATCCAGAAACCTGTCCGGGCTCCCCGTATTCTGGTGCCGGGTAAAGCCTGCCGGGAGGTTGCCGGGGTTGTTCGGTGTCGGTTTCTGGCCGGGGTCCACCAGAAAACCGAAGCGGGCGAGGTATTCGGGGGCGGCGAAGCGTTGCTGCGAGAAGGGCAGTTCGAGGGCGTTGAACCAGTCGTAGCGCAAGCCTTTGACTTGAGTGCCCTGGGGTGTGAAGTAGTAGGTTTCGCGGTCGACGGCGCTCCATTGCTCCAGGTAATGAACCTGTTGTGCAGGCGACCAGGCCGGCAATTTCGGGTTGGCGACGTAGTAAAGAACCACGGCCATGACCAGCCCGAGCAGTACTGCGATGAGAGCCAGCAAGCGAAAGAAGAGGCGCAAGATAAACATCCTTGTTGAATTATCATGCCGTTATGCCCGAGCACCCAAGGTGCGGCAAGAGGCCATTACGCCAGATATTGTAGGTTCAGGAATCAGTCTGCGTCGGAACAAGATGAAAGAAGCTTCATCAGCCGAATTGTGAAATGCGTTTAAACACCTGAACTTATCAATTGTTTCCGGCTCTCATGCCGGTAGCCATTGGTCGTGGCGGCCTGATAAGCTCGCGGCTTTACTCGATTGCCCTTTAGGCGCATGAACAAGGAAATAGCATGAAACAGCATCGGTTGGCGGCGGCGGTGGCCCTGGTTAGCCTGGTACTCGCGGGTTGTGATTCGCAGACCAGCGTAGAGCTGAAAACTCCGGCGCAAAAAGCTTCCTACGGCATTGGCCTGAACATGGGCAAGAGCCTGGCTCAGGAAGGCATGGATGACCTGGATTCCAAAGCTGTAGCTCAGGGCATCGAAGACGCCGTCGGCAAGAAAGAGCAGAAGCTCAAAGACGAAGAATTGGTTGAGGCGTTCGCCGCACTGCAAAAGCGTGCCGAAGAGCGCATGGCCAAGATGAGCGAAGAGTCGGCCGCTGCCGGCAAGAAATTCCTCGAAGAAAACGCCAAGAAAGCCGGTGTAACCACCACGGCTTCGGGCTTGCAGTATGAAGTCGTGCAGAAAGCCGATGGCCCTCAGCCAAAGCCGTCTGACGTAGTGACCGTTCACTACACTGGCAAGCTGACCAACGGCACCGTATTCGACAGCTCCGTCGAGCGCGGCAGCCCGATCGATCTGCCGGTCAGCGGTGTGATCCCGGGTTGGGTCGAAGGCCTGCAACTGATGCACGTTGGCGAGAAGTACAAACTGTACATCCCTGCTGACCTGGCTTACGGCGCTCAAAGCCCGAGCCCGGCGATTCCGGCCAACTCGGTGCTGGTATTCGACCTGGAACTGCTGGCCATCAAGGATCCGGCAAAAGAAGACGCCGCTGCCAAGTAACCAGCGTCTGCTTCGATAACAACGCCTCGCTTATGCGGGGCGTTGTTGCATCTGGCGTTCGGTACGGGTAAACAAAACGAACAGACGCTCTAGGCCGGAGTCTTAGGCATGGTAGCCTCGGCGCTAGACGCACAAGGCCGCCAAGTCAATGAAATTATGGGGTTTTTTTGATGAGTAAAAAACGCCCGATCTGAACGGAGGCCTTGTAAAACGGGCCTTGCAGCGATGAAAAGCAGCTCTGTTCACAAGGTTATCCACAATTTGTGTGGATAACATTTCAACGGGAGGAATGATGAAAGCACCCTGGAATTTCACTCGTTTCCTGCCACTGGCTGGCCGCCTGCTGGCACGCGGCCGATTGCCGACCCTGTTGTTCGCGGTCGCCAGCAAAGGCGCGAGCCAAGGCAATCGACTGGGCAAGCTCAAGGACGATTTGAAGCTGTTGCAGGCACTCTGCCTGGCCTACTGGCGTGGTGAATATCGCGCCATCAGCCCCAAGGCGCTGGTTTCGGTCGTCGCGGGCCTGATGTACTTCCTCAGCCCGGTGGATGCGATCCCGGATTTCATTCCGGTGTTCGGCATGCTCGATGACATCGCGGTATTGGCGTGGCTGATGAAAGTGCTCGACGACGAACTCAATGCCTTCCGCGCCTGGCGCAACCGTCAGGTGCCGGAGAAGCTCGCGGTGGTCGAGCGCCTGCCTGATACCCCCGAGCAACTGCAACTTCAAGGCCCGAAAAAACACTGAGTCGATTTCGACCTGTTCACAGATTGATTCCCCCCCGCGACCTTGGCCGCTGTTAGGATTACACTTCTAGGGAAAAGTGCCGACTCGCTAAGTGTTGTTGTCCTACGGGGTAGTCATGGATATTCAGATAATTACACGCGAAGGCGAACCCGAATATGCGGTTCTGCCATGGGCTCAGTATCAGGCGTTATTGAAAGCAGCGGGGGTCAAGGAGCAAGCGTCGCCTCAAGCCACGAAGATTCAGGCGGCAACACCAGACGCGATTCTTCCGGGTCTGGATCAACTACGCAGTTTGCGCGAAGGAAAGGGCATCGCCATCGAGGCGCTGGCCCGCACGGTAGGCATCAGCCCGTCTTACCTGGCCATGATCGAAAGCGGCGAGCGTCTGCCCGACGCTGCGATTCGCCGTAGCCTGGCCTGGGAATTGACGGTGCCAGGGTGGAGGGATGAATCGTGAGCGTACGCATCAGTCGTCAACATTGGGACGGATTGCTGGGCGAACTGGATCAGGCGCGTCGCCAGCGCCATCTGTTGACGTATCGGGCATTGCTGGAGCGTTTGCAGCTGCCGACCCCGGCCATGCAAACCCTGACGGCGGCCCTTGAGCATCTGGCGGCCCTGGACGCCAGGGCGGAGCAGCCATTGCGCAGTTCACTGGTGATCAGTCAGGGCGCCAGCCGCTTGCCGCGCACCGGATTCTTTGAGTGTGTCGAGCGTCTCGGACGTTTTTCCGGGCCGTCGGACGGCGTTGCCGCCGCGTCCTGGCATGCTTCGGAAGTGGTGCGGGTGTTCGAGTACGAATACCCGGAATCGGCTGAGGCCTGAGTGTTTTTACAACTCAAGGCACGGGCCGGTTACTGGCTCGCGCGCCGATTGTTTCACTGGTCATGGTTTGTCCGTCAGCCACGAGGCTGGCGCTGGCTCGAAGGCCAGTTCGCACGCATGGCCAACCTGGGCGATGTCGGCGCCCAGAGCTTCTATGGGCACATCCTGACGTTTCGCGGTGTCGGGCTCGGGGCTCGTGAGGAGGGCGTGCGTTTGTTGCGCCTGGCGGCGTTGGCGGGCGATGGCAAGGCGGCGTATCAAGTGGGCGTGATCAGTCTGGCCGGGACGGCGAGCAAGGCACCGGATCCGATTGAAGCGGTGCGATTCTGGGAGATCGCGGCGAAGGCCGGGCATCCGTTGGCGCCGATCAAGCTCAAAGAACTGAAGTCCTCTTCGGCGCCTCGTTGATTGGAGTGAAGCCGAAAAAATCCCTTATCGGTGCCCGGAAACGAGCACCTCTTCAACAGGCGACACCGCCAGGCTATCAATCACGTGCACGCTATAGCCCTGCACATTCTTCGCATGGTGCTTGGCCTGTGATGCCATCTCGGCCAACTGGCTCGCATCGAGTTGTTCACAGACCTGTGGATGCAGATGCACCACCCCGATCGACAGCGACAACAGCGCAAACTCCTGTCGCACGCCCTGGCGGTTCGGTGCGACGAAGCAGCCGGCTTCCAGGTGCTCGCTGCGGTAGAAACGCCGGCACTGGCTCTGGAAGTCGTCGAGTAACTGGTTCAAACGTTTGCGCCAGTCTTCCGGGCCGAGCACCAGCAGGAAATCATCACCGCCGATGTGGCCGACGAAGTCGCGGGCCGGGTCGACGCGGTCGTTCAGGCATTGCGCCAGGCACAGCAGGATTTCGTCGCCGCGGCCATAGCCGTAGATGTCGTTGAAGGGTTTGAAGCTATCAATGTCCACGTAACAGATCACCGATTCCCGTTGCTGTTGCAGCAGTCGCGTCAGGCATTGCTGGATCGGCACGTTGCCCGGAAGCAAGGTCAACGGGTTGGCGTAGCGGGCCTGTTGGATCTTCAGTTCGGTGATCAGCTTGAGCACGTCAATCACCCGGCCCAACCCCAGATAACCGCCGTTGAGGGTGATGATGAAATCCTCCTCGATGCGCTGGCGGGCACGGCTGGTGATCAGACGGCTGACTTGTTGCAGCGACTGACTCAGCTCGACGGCGAGGAAGTCATCGTTCATCAAGCGGCTGATGGGCTTGCGGGCGAACAGGTCGGTGGCAAAGGGCTTGAGCAGGGCGTCGGAGAGCGAATGCCGATGGACGATGCCACATGGCTGGCCCTGTTCATCCAGGACTGCCAGCGAGTTCAGGTTGGCCTGGCGGCGAAAGGCTTCGAGCACCGTGGCGGTCGGGGTGTCCCGGTTCACCGCGGGTTGCTCGTTGAGCAGGGCGCTGAGGTCGCTGCCGTCTTCGCTCAGTACAACGGCGGTGCTGTCCTGTCGGGGCATCAATGCCCGGGCATCCCGCGGTGGGTGCTCCTGGGGGCGGCAGAGCAGATAACCCTGCACCAGGTCCACGCCCATCTCGGTCAGCACCGTGAGCTCTTCGGGTAGCTCGATACCTTCGGCGATGACTTGCGCCCGCGAGGCCTTGGCGATTTGCAGGATCGAGCCGACGAACTCGCGCTTGAGCGCATCCTGATGAATGCCATCAATGAAATGCCGGTCGATTTTCACGTAATCCGGCCGCAGTTCGGACCACAACCGCAAACTCGAATAGCCCGCCCCCAGATCATCCAGCGCGATCGAAAACCCCATCGCCCGATAGTGATGCAGGGCGGTTTGCAGCAGCTGGAAATCATCCGTTGGCGTCTGTTCCGTGAGCTCGATGACCACCTGACTGGGCGGAATGCCGAAGTCTTGCAGCAGTTGCAGGGTACGCCCCGGTTGATGGGCCGCTTCGAGCAGGGATTCCGGGGATACGTTAAGGAACAACAGGCCGGGCAGTTGTTGCTCATTGAAGCGTCGGCAAGCGCTTTCGCGACAGGCAATTTCCAGCTCGCTCAGGCGTCCGGCCTGGCGGGCGACGGCGAACAGGGCGACAGGGGAGTGCAGAGGGCTGTTGGACGGGCCGCGACTTAGGGCTTCGTAGCCGAGAATGCGCCGTTCAGAGACGCTGATGATCGGCTGGAACAGGCTGTGCAAATCGCTTTGAGTCAGGATCGAGCTCAATGCACTCAGCTGTTCGGTTGTGGTCATGGCGATCTCTGGCGATAAAAAAGGACCGGGCGTGCCCTTGGTAAAAAGAGCACGCCCGGTCCTTTATTTCACGACAGAATGATGACTGCTTGATGACGCTCCGGGGAGCGTCAGCATTAAATTGCCATCAGTTGTTTGTATAAACTCAGTGCTTGGCTACTGCCGTGTTGAGTTTCAGGTAGTCCAGCAGAATCCGCCCGGTTTCGCTCAGGTAGGCATCGTCTTCCGGCTTGGTCTTGTCATCCTCGGCCGCAATAGCGTCCTCGTCTTCTTTCTTCAGCTCTTTGAGCGGTTCTTCGCCCTTGGCCTTGCGACGGATGTTTTCCATGGTCAGCTGTTTGGCTTCGATGTCAGCGTGCTGGGCACGACGCTCGGCTTCATTGAGGCTGACGGTTTTTTCGGCCATCAGTTTCTGCGCCAGGGCCAGCTTGTCGCGGATGAACACGAACTCCGCATCTTTGGCCGTACGCCCGTCATGCTCGGACTTGAGCTGCGAAATGTATGGTTTGAACGGATCCACGGCAGGCTTGATCGCAGCCTTGATGGTGTCCCACGGCATGGCTTCCGGCAGGGCGCTTTCACCGATTTCCTTGGTGTCGATGATCGACGGGTAGTCGATGTCCGGCAGGACGCCCTGATGCTGGGTGCTCTGCCCGGAAACCCGGTAGAACTTGGCCAGGGTCAGTTTCAGTTCGCCATGGTTGAGCGGCTGAATGGTCTGCACGGTGCCTTTGCCGAAGGTCTGGCCGCCGATGATCAGTGCGCGGTGGTAGTCCTGCATGGCGCCGGCAAAAATCTCCGAAGCCGAGGCGGACAGGCGGTTGACCAGCAACGCCATCGGGCCTTTGTAGAACGCGCCCGGGTTTTCATCTTCCAGGACATCGACCCGGCCATCGGCGTTACGCACGAGTACGGTCGGGCCTTTGTCGATGAACAGGCTGGTCAGCTCGGTGGCCTCTTGCAGGGAACCGCCGCCATTGTTGCGCAGGTCGATGACTACGCCGTCGACTTTCTCTTTCTGCAATTCGGTCAGCAGTTTCTTGACGTCGCGGGTGGTGCTCTTGTAATCCGGGTCACCGGCACGGAAGGCCTTGAAGTCCAGATAGAAAGCCGGGATTTCGATGACGCCGAGCTTGTAGTCCTTGCCGTCCTGCTTCAGGTTCAGTACCGATTTCTTCACGGCCTGGTCTTCGAGTTTCACCGCTTCACGGGTGATCGGCACGATCTTGGTGGTCTGGTCGTTCGGCGCATTGCTCGCCGGGATCACTTCCAGGCGCACCACGGTGCCTTTCGGACCACGGATCAGCTTGACCACTTCGTCCAGGCGCCAGCCCACGACGTCAACCATTTCCTTGTTGCCCTGGGCAACGCCGATGATCTTGTCGGCGGGTGCAACCTGCTTGGTCTTGTCCGCCGGACCTGCCGGCACCAGGCGTACGACTTTCACCTGGTCGTTATCGCTCTGCAGCACGGCGCCGATGCCCTCGAGGGACAGGCTCATGTTGATGTCGAAGTTCTCCGCGTTATCCGGTGACAGATAGTTGGTGTGCGGGTCGTAGGACATGGCGAAGGTGTTGATGTACGCCTGGAAGATGTCTTCCGCGCGGGTCTGGTCCAGGCGCGCCAACTGGTTCTTGTAGCGCTTGGTCAGGGTTTCCTGGATCTGCTTGGGCTCTTTGCCGGCGATCTTCATCCGCAGCACTTCATCCTTGACGCGTTTGCGCCACAGGTCGTCGAGTTCTGCGGTGGATTTGAGCCAAGGGGCCTCCTTGCGATCGATCAGCAAGGTTTCCTTGGTGGTGAAGTCGATCTTGTCGACGCCTTTGCCCAGCTCGGCAAGGGCGAAGTCCAGACGCGCCTTTACGCGGTCCAGGTAGCGCTTGTAGATGGTGAACCCGGCGTTCAGGTCGCCGCTCTTGAGGAAATCGTCGAACTGCGTCTTCCACTTGTCGAATTCGGCAATGTCGCTGGCCATGAAGTAGCTGCGCGACGGATCCAGCAGCTTGAGGTAGCTGTCGTAGATGATCACCGAGCGTGCGTCATCGAGCGGTGGCTTGCTGTAGTGGTGGCGCTTGAGCAACTCCACGACGTTCAGGCTGGCGATCACTTCGTCACGATCGGGTTGAAGCTTGTCCCAGCTATTGGCTGCGAAAGTATTGCCCGACATCGGCAGCAAGCCGATACCGATGAATAAGGCGAGGGCAGTGCTGGGGAACAGATGCTTCATGCTGATTCGACGCGGGGACAATTGATAACGCATATTAGGCCGTCTTTGAAGTCGCCGGATCTTTGGGAACCGGTCGCATAATGCAAAAAGCCCGACGCTATAGCTTCGGGCTCAGTCCAGACTCACTATGGAGGCACTGTGAAAGCATTGCAAGGCGTTGACGGTCGAGTGGTGTGGGTTGATGAGCCGAGTCCTACATGCGATGTAGGGCAAGTTCGCATCCGAGTGTCGGCAGCGGGTCTCAATCGCGCCGATTTATTGCAGAAGGCAGGCCTTTATCCGCCGCCGCCAGGGGTTAGCCAAGTGCTTGGTCTAGAGTGCTCCGGTGTGATCAGCGAGGTTGGCGCCGGGTCCTCCTGGCAGATTGGCGATCGGGTTTGCGCCTTGCTGGCCGGGGGCGGGATGGCCGAAGAGGTGGTTGTCGACGGGCGGCACGTGCTGCCGGTTCCCGACGGAGTGTCACTGGTCGAAGCGGCGGCATTGCCCGAAGTTTATGCAACAGTCTGGCTGAATTTGTTTCAACTGGCTGCGCTCAAACCGGGTCAGAAAGTTCTGCTGCATGCCGGAGCAAGTGGAATTGGTTCAGCGGCCATTCAGCTGTGCAAGGCCTTCGGTAACCCGTGCTGGGTCAGCGTCGGCTCCGCCGAGCGGTTGGCGTATTGCGAAGCGCTGGGCGCCCAGGGCGGCGTGGTGCGTAATGACGATCTGGAGAGCCTGCGGGATCTGGGGCCGTTCGACGTGATTCTCGACCCGGTGGGTGGCAATTACGCGGCTTTGAACCTCAAGTTGCTGGCGCAGGATGGTCGTTGGGTGTTGATCGGTCTGATGGGCGGCCGCGAGGCCAAGCTGGATCTGGCCCACGTGCTGGCCAAGCGCGTGCAATTGCTGGGCTCGACCCTGCGCAGCCGTGGCGATCAGTTCAAGGCGGATCTATTCAGCGATCTCAGTCAGCACGTGTGGCCGTTGTTCGCCGAAGGGCGCTTGAGCCCGCAACTGGCCAGGACATTCCCGATCAAGGATGCCGAGGCAGCGTTTGCCGAGCTGGCGAGCAATACCGTGGCGGGGAAGGTGGTGTTGGTGATTGATGAAAGCTTGAGCTGACAACACAAAAAACTGTGGGAGCGAGCTTGCTCGCGATGGCGGCCTGTCTGTCGACATTAACGTTGACTGACACTCTGCTATCGCGAGCAAGCTCGCTCCCACAGGGGATCCGGGTTATTTCCAGATATGGATCGGCCAACCGGCTTTTTCGGCGTGTTCCAGTAATACCGGGTCCGGATTGACCACGTGGGGGAAATCCACCTTCAGCAACAGCGGCAGGTCGTTGCGTGAGTCGGAATAGAAACTCGCGCCTTCAAGGTTTTCTTCTTCCGCATCCAGCCATTCCAGCAAGCGGGTGATCTTGCCTTCGCGATAAGTCAGGGTGCCGACGGTATGGCCGGTGTAAACGCCATGAGCCACTTCCAGTTCGATGCCCAGAATCTCGTCGATGCCCAGGCGCTCGGCGATTGGGCCGACCAGGTGGGTGCCCGAGGCCGAGATCACCAGAATCCGGTCGCCGGCCTTGCGGTGGGCGGCGATGGCTTTGGTGGCGTCGCTGAAGATGATCGGTTCGATGAAGTCTTCCACCCATGGACCAACCAGATGCTCGACCTCTTGCGGCGTGCGGCCGATCATCGGCTCGAGGCTGAAGGTCATGTAGTCCTCCATGCGCAACTTGCCGTGGCTGTAGGCGTCCATCAGCTCGTTGTTCTGCCGCATGAACGACTCGGAGTCGACCCAGCCCAGGCGGCCCATCTGTTCGCTCCAGAGAGTGGCGCAGTCGCCATGGATCAGGGTTTCGTCCAGATCAAAAATTGCCAGGGCCATCAGTGCAGTTCTCTCTTCAGGGTAAGCAAAGGCATCAGGCTACCTCACACAGGGCCGTCGGATCGATGGAAAGCGCCAGCCGCTGACCATCGGGATGCAGGTCGGCCGCCGAGCGGTTCAGCACATCCACCACCAATTCCACGCCCCGGGCTTCGACCCGGTAGCGAATCACGTTGCCCAGCAGGCTGTGGCTGCGTATCTGTGCGTCCAGTTCGCCGTTAAGGCTCAGTTCGATGGCTTCTGGGCGAATGGCGATGCGCTTGCTGATCGGACGCTGCAGCAGCTTCGAGGCGCTGTCGGCATCCAGCAGGTTGTAGTTGCCGATGAAACCGGCGGCGAACACATCCACCGGTGCGGTGTAGAGGGTTTCGGCGTCGCCGCTTTGTACGATTTTTCCCTGATTCATCAGGAAAATCCGGTCAGACATGGTCAGGGCTTCTTCCTGATCGTGTGTGACGAAAATCGTGGTCAGGCCCAGTTCGCGCTGGATCTGACGAATCTGTTCACGCAGGTGCTTGCGAATGCGCGCGTCCAGGGCCGACAACGGCTCGTCGAGCAGCAACAGGCGTGGCCGGGTCACCAGGGAGCGGGCGAGGGCGACGCGCTGGCACTGTCCTCCCGAGAGCTGATGCGGGTAACGCGCGGCAAAGTCATTGAGCTCCACCAGTCTGAGCACTTCGGCGACGCGTTTGCGGCTGTCATCGGCATTGACCTTTTGCATGCGCAGGCCGAAGGCGACGTTTTGCTCCACGGTCATGTTGGGGAACAGCGCATAACTCTGGAACACCATGCCGATCCCGCGTTTCTGCGGGCTCACCGGCACGATGTCCTGGCCGTCGAGCAGGATCTTGCCGCCATCCACAGAGGTCAGGCCGGCGATGCAGCGCAGCAGGGTGGATTTGCCGCAACCGGACGGGCCGAGCAGGGTGACGAACTCGCCTTTCTGGATTTCGCAATTGATGTCGCTGAACACCGTGGTGCCTGCGAAGCTTTTCTGAAGATGTTGGACGCTGACATAGCTCATTCGCTTTTGTCCCTGTTCAAGATATTGGCAATCCAGGTCAGAACCAGCACAAAGAAGAAGTAGGAAATCACCAGCGCACTGGTGAAATGACCGCTGCTGTTGCGCATGTTGTTGAGGTAGACCTGCAGGGTTTCGTAGCGGGTGCCGACGAGGATGTTGGCGAACACGAACTCACCGAACAGGAACGAGAACGACAGCAGCAGTGCCACCATCAGGCCCTTGCGCAGGTTCGGCAGCACCACCAGGAACGCGGCTTGAAAGGTGCTGGCGCCGAGCAACTGAGCGGCGTCCATCAGGTCGCGCAGGTTGATCGCTTGCAGGTTGTTGGTGATCGCCCGGTACATGAACGGCAGCGCCACGGTGAAGTAGCAACCGATCAGGATCCACGGCGTACCGACCATGGCGAACGGCCCGGAACCGTAGAGCTGCAACAGTCCCACCGACGACACCACCGGCGGCACGGCGAAGGGCAGCAGGATCAGGATGTTCATCAGCGCGTCGAGTTTCGGGAAGTGGTAATGCACCACGAACAGCAGCGGCAGAATCAGCACTACTGAAAGAATCAGCGAGCCGACGCAGACCAGCAGCGATTGCCCGAACGCATGCAGAAAGCGCGGATCGCTCCACAGCTGGATGTACCATTTGAGGGTGAAACCGCTGGGCAGAATGGTCGCCGACCAACTGCTGGCGATCGAGTAGATCAGCGTGCCGGCCAGCGGCAACAGCAGGATGGCAAACAGCAAGTACACCACGACGCGGTGGTAGACACCGGCGGGCCCCAGTTCAGCGCGAGACATGGTAGCTCCTCTTCAACAGCAACTGATGCACGATGGTCACCAGGGTCATCAAGGCCACCAGCACCACGGCCAGGGCGCTGGCCAGGTTCGGGTCCAGGGAAATGTCACCGGACACCATCGCCGCGATGCGGATCGGCAGCACGTTGAAGTTGCCGGTGGTCAAGGCGTACACCGTGGCGTAGGCACCGAGGGCGTTGGCCAGCAGGATCACGAAGGTGCCGAGCAACGCAGGTGTCAACACCGGCAATCCGATGTGTCGCCAGAATTGCCAGCCGCTCGCGCCGAGCAGTGAGGCGGACTCGCGCCAGTCCTCGCGCAAGGCATCGAAGGCCGGGTACAGCAGCAGCACGCCGAGGGGAATCTGGAAGTAGGTGTAGAGAATGATCAGCCCGGTTTTCGAGTACAGGTTGAAATCCTGAATGATGCCGGCCTGCTTGAGCATGATGGTGAAGCTGCCGTTGAAGCCGAGCAAAATGATGAACGCGAAGGCCAGGGGCACGCCGGCGAAGTTGCTGGTCATGTTGGCGAAGGCGTTGACGAAATTGCGCAGTTTCGAATCGACCCGACGCAGGGAGTAGGCGCCCAGTATGGCGATGATGATCCCGAACACGCTGGACCAGAAGCTGATCTCAAGGCTGTACTGGATGGCCTGCAGGTAAAACTTCGAGCTGAAGATCTTGCTGAAGTTGGCCAGGCCCCAGCCGAACTCTTCCGACTCCAGGCTGTTGATCATCACCCAGGTCAGCGGGGCAATTTCGAATACGATAAAAAACAGTGCGAAGGGCAGCAGACACAGGGCAGCGAGCCATTTACTGCGGGTCATGGCATTCACTTGAGCAACCCCCGGCAGACCGGTTTGTCGTGGGGCACGCCAAGCAACGCGCAGACTGTGCCGCAGATGTCGGTCTGTTTCGGCGCGGCGCCGGCGTCGAAGCTGAATGCGTCACCGAGAACGAACAGCGGCACCTCACGCTCTTCCGGCAGCAGGCCGTTGTGGGAGCGGTCGTTGTTCATGCCGTGGTCGGCGGTGACCAGCACCTGATAGCCGGCATCGAGCCAGCCTTGCAGGTAGTCGGCCAGGATGATGTCGGCCGAGCGGGCGCTGTTGCGGTACTGCGGTGTGTCGAGGCCGTGCTTGTGCCCGGCGTCGTCGATGTTCATCGGGTGGATCAGCAAAAAGTTCGGCGTGTGGCGCAGGCGCAGGTTCTCGGCGTCGGCGAACAGGTGCGAATCCGGGTAGTGATCGCTCCAGTAGAAGTGCCCGTGCTGGATCGGCAGTTGCGGGTTATCGGTGTGACGGTCCCGGGCCGCCACGAAGGGCGAACGGTTGTACAACTCGCTGACCCAGTGATAGGCCGCCGCCGCGGTTACAAGACCTGCGTCGGTGGCGTAGTGATAGATGCTGCGCTGGTTGGACAGGCGCGAGACGTTGTTGTGGACGATACCGCTGTCGATGGGCGCAACGCCGGTCAGGATGCATTCGTACAGCGGGCGGGACAGGGCTGGCAACTCGCACTCCAGTTTATAGAGTGCGGCGCGTCCGGCGCCGACGTACGCCTGCAGGTGCCCCATGGCGTGGCGGGCGACCTCGTAGTTGAGGCCGTCGAGCACGACAAGGATGACGTTGTGCTTCATAGGGGCGATGACTCCGTGAAACAGATATTCGGAACTCACTCGATCCACTGTGGGAGCGAGCTTGCTCGCGATGAGGGACTACCAGTCAACATCTATGTTGAATGCCAGTTCGCTATCGCGAGCAAGCTCGCTCCCACAGGGATTCTCATTGACCCATCAAAAAATGGTGGGCCACAGGGTTACTGCATATTGATGATGACTTCTTCCTGCCACTTCTGAGGAAGGGCCTTGGAGGTCTTTTCCCAGGCGTCCGCGTCTTTGATCGGTGTGACCTTTTTGTACTGCTCGTTAGGCAGCAGCTTGGCCTGCACCTCGGCTGGCAGTGTCAGGTGCTCGGCACGGATCGGACGGGCGTTGCCCTTGGCCAGGTTGATCTGGCCGGCGTCGCTGAAGATGTATTCGCGGGCCAGCTTGGCGGCGTTCGGGTTCTTCGCGTACTTGTTGATGATGGTGGTGTAGCCGGAAATCACCGAACCGTCGGACGGGATCAGCACCACGTAATCATCCGGGTTGGCCATCTTGGCCTTGTAACTCAGGCCGTTGAAATCCCAGACCACGCCGACTTCGATCTCGCCCTTTTCCATGGTGGCGATGGTCGGGTTGGACATCGACAGGCGACCTTGCTTGGCGATGTCGGCGAACAGATCCAGGGCAGGCTTGAGGTTTTTCTCGTCGCCACCGTTGGCCAGTGCCGCTGCCAGTACGCCGTTGGCGGCCTGGGCTGCGGTGCTCACGTCACCGATGGAGACCTTGTATTTACCGCCCTTGAGGTCAGCCCACTTGGTTGGGGCTTCGGAGCCGTGCAGCAACTTCTTGTTGACGATGAAAGCGATGGTGCCGGTGTAGGCCAGCGCCCAGTTGCCGTCCTTGTCCTTGGCCCAGGCTGGTACCTGATCCCAGGTGGAAGGCTTGTAAGGCTGGACCACGCCTTGCTTGACCGCGATCGGGCCGAACGCTGCACCGACGTCGCCGATGTCGGCGCTGGCGTTGTCTTTTTCCGCGGCGAACTTGGCGATCTCCTGGGCCGAGCTCATGTCGGTGTCGATGTGCTTGAGGCCGTATTTATCGCTCAGGTCTTTCCAGGTGCCGGCCCAGTTGGCCCAGTCATTGGGCATGCCGACACTGTTGACGGCGCCTTCCGCTTTCGCAGCGGCTTCCAGGGTTTTCAGATCATCGGCCGCCATGGCGGCGGTGCACATTGCGATGGTCGAGCCTAACAGTGATGCCAGGAAAAGCTTTTTCATTCCGAAGCTCCTTGGGTCGTGTTCAACGCTACGATTGCGGTTGTGTTGGTCTAGGTCAGCAATACCTGAGCCAATTTAAGGGGGCTGGATGACACTTTGATGTCGTTCGTCGCCCGGGATGACTTTTTGTTCAGCGGTATCGCGACTGGCCTGCTAAGCGTAGACCATGGTCAAAGCTCCGGCAGGCAAGGGACTTGGCCGATGAATTGCACGTTGTTGAAAGAAGAGGAAGTCAGGGAATGGCGACCGTTGGGCAGTTTTGTCACATCTCGGTCATCTGCGCTGCCTACGCTTGCAGACTATTGAATGAGCCGGTTTGCGCTGCGGTTCTGCCCTGAATTGGTGCTGGTCTAGTCCAGAAAGGAAACGTTGATGCGTGAAGAGGCAACAAAAGCGGTAACAGCCATCGGCCAGGTGCTACAGGAGCAGATCGACCATGGACTGTTGACCCCCGGTAGCAAATTGCCGGCCGAGCGCAAGCTCAGTGAATTGTTCGGCACCACGCGGATCACTTTGCGTGAAGCGTTGTTGCAGTTGGAGTCACAGGGGCAGATTTATCGCGAGGAGCGTCGCGGCTGGTTTGTCTCGCCGCCACGCCTGGCCTACAACCTCATGCAGCGCAGCCACTTTCACGCGATGGTCAGCGCCCAGGGGCGGGTGCCGTCCACCGAGGTGATTTCGGCGCGATTGCAACCGGCATCGGCGGCGGTGTGTGCCTGGCTGCAATTGCCGGCGCTGTCGAGCGTGATTCAGATCTGCCGCTCACGGCGGATCGACGGGCGGCTGGTGTTGTATGTGGAGCACTATCTGAATCCGCAGTACTTTCCCGGGATCCTTGATTTCGATTTGAATCAGTCGATCACCGAGTTGTATGCGCGGCATTACGACTTGCACTACGGGCGGGTGCGTTTCGAGATTGTGCCCACGGCGTTATCAGTGGATGCGGCGGCGGCGTTGAAGGTGTCGGTGGGCAGCCCGGGCTTACGGATTGCCCGGGTCAACTATGACCAGCATGAACGCTTGATCGACTGCGACCTGGAGTTCTGGCGGCATGATGCGATTCATGTCGGGGTGGATGTTGTCTGACGCTGCTTTTGTAGGAGCTGCCGCAGGCTGAGATCCTTTAAAGGCCAAAATCAAAAGATCGCAGCCTGCGGCAGCTCCTACTCCTGCTGGCCGCCACCTGCAGTAATCACCTGAATACTCATCCGCGGTGTCGCCAGATCCAGTCCGGCTTCATCCATGTGCCGCTTGAGTGACAGGTTGAACGCTCGCGACACTTCCCACTGCTTGATTGGCGCCGTCTTGAACCGGGCGCGCAGGATCGCGTTGCCCGACTCGAAACTTTCCACCCCCTGAAACTCCAGCGGCGACCAGATATTGCGCCGCTGCAACGGATCGGTGCGCATTTTCTGGGCGACTTCGCGCATCAGTTTGATTGCGTTGTCGATGTCCATGCTGGCGGGCACTGCTACCCGGAAGATCGCGTAGCCGAATTCCCGGGAGTAGTTCTTGATGCTTTTGATTTCGCTGAAAGGAATGGTGTGGACGATGCCGTCGATGTCCCGCAGGCGCACGGTACGGATGGTCAGGCCTTCGACCGTGCCGAGGTGGCCGCCGACATCCACGTAGTCGTCGATGGCCAGGGAGTCTTCGATGATGATGAACAACCCGGTAATCAGGTCGGCTACCAGCGACTGCGCACCAAAACCGATGGCCAGACCGATCACGCCGGCACCGGCCAGCAGTGGCGTGACGTTCATGCCCATGTTCGCCAGGGCAACGATCAGCGCGATGATAAAAATCGCGATGAACAGCACATTGCGGATCAGCGGCATCATCGTCTGTGCGCGGGCATTGGCCAGGCCTTTGCGCGAACGGGTCAGAGCATGGTGCACGGCGGTGTCGCTGAGAATCCAGATCAGCCAGGCGAACAGCAGCGTGCCGGCGAGGCTGAACAGTTTGACGCTGACTTCATGGCCATCGCCTTCGGTAAAGCGGATCAACGACATGCCCCAGACCCGCAGGCCGAGTTCGATAAAAGCCAGCCACACCAACAGGTGGACGATGGTGTAGAAAAAGTTTTTCAGCCGTTCCGAATACACGGCGTAACGCCGGATGCCGTGCCGGGGTTTGAGGGCGTGACGGCGTACCAGGCCGTTGATGACCATGCACAGCACCAGCAAAACGGTACAGATCAGCGACTGGCGCAGGGCGGTGCTGGTGTCGCCGGCGGAAATGAACGTCGCGAACAGGGAGATGGCCACTAGCACCAGCGCCGGCACGTACCAGAAGGTGCCGAGAATCGACAGGGTGTCATTGAGGGCACGGCGGGTCAGGCGCCGGGACAGCGGCTGGTTGCGGATCAGGTGGGCGATCGGCCGGCGGAAGCGCAGGATGAACCGTCCCGTGGAGAGCGCTGCCAGGACATTGGCGACGGTAGCGGCGGTATGGGCCAGATGGCTGCCGAGGCTGTCGACCAGTTGCGGATCGCTCAGCGCTTCGCCAAACGCGGCGAAGCTGCCGATCAGCCACAGCGGTCGAAACGCCTGGTGCCGCAGGATGTACAAGGCGCGATGGCGGTGCGGGCCGTCGAGCAGGGAAAAGGCAATCACGCAAATGGCCGAGAAGCAGGTCCCGACCACCAGTGCATAGGCCAGCACCATGGCCAGGCTTTTGCCCAGGGACGAGGGCAGGGCGTAGCTCATGTAGACCGTGATCACCAGGGCGATCAGCCATGGCCCGAGTTTGCGCAGCGCGAAGCGCAGCATGTCGAGGGCCCTGGGATGTTGCGGCAGTTCCTCGGTCAGGCCGAAACGCATCCGCACGCGGTGGCTGATCCAGATCAGGGCGGCAGCCAACAGGCTCCAGACCATCAGGATCATGGCGAAGGCGAACAGCATGGGCAGCCATTCATTGGCCGGCAGCGCCAGCGCCACCAGTTCTTCCCTGGCCTGATCGAACTCACTGGACCAGCGCGTGAGCGGACTGTCGTCGCCGGTAAACTTCTTCTCGATATTGGCCAAGGTTCCGCCAATCAGGCCCAGCACGCCTTCTTCGGTAATCGGCTGGGCCTGTTTGGTGGTGTCGCGGAGCTTTTTCAGATCGGCCAGCAGCTTGCTGCGTTGCTGATCGTTCTCCAGTGACTTGATCACTTCGTCCAGGGATTGCCCCAGCGGTTCCTGTGCTTCGGGTTGGGTCTTGGCCTGGCTGTTGAGCAGGCCTGGCAGGCCGGCCGCCTGGGCAGGCGCCACTGACAGCAGCGTCATCAGGCAGACAAGGAAAATACACGGGAGGGCAAAAAGACGTGCGAACACTAGGCGGTCAACCTCGCAAGGAGCGGATCGACCGAGTGTACGAGCCCGTCAAAATCAATGCGAGCCAAGGGCGATGAATTATTCGTTGAGTTTGGCGAGGATCTTGATCACCACAGTCGCGAGGATGGTCAGCATGCCGATCCACATGACGAACACACCGGCATTTTTGTCGCGAAAGTTGAAGCCGACGGCCAGCATGATCATCCCGGCGAGAATCGGGATCAGCATGGCGTGAAAGGTAGACATCGAGATCATGGAGACAGCCTTGTCGAAGGGATACTTGAAGTCTAGGCCGCTTTTGACGCGGCCGGTGTGATGTGTGTAGGAGCTGCCTGCGGCAGCTCCTACCGGCGTTACGGCAACTCGCGGCAGGCGTAGAACGCGCTCAGTACCTTGACCAGATGTGCCAGGTCATGGCTGCCGCACAATTCGCGGATCGAGTGCATGGCGAACGTCGGCAGACCGATGTCCACGGTGCGCACGCCCAGGTGACTGGCGGTGATCGGGCCGATGGTCGAACCACAGCCCATGTCGCTGCGTACCACGAAACTTTGCACCGGCACTTCTTCCGCCATGCACAGATGACGGAAGAACCCGGCGGTTTCGCTGTTGGTGGCGTAGCGCTGGTTGCTGTTGACCTTGATCACCGGGCCGGCGTTGAGTTTCGGGCCGTGGTTGGCATCGTGCTTGTCGGCGTAGTTCGGATGTACGCCGTGAGCGTTGTCAGCCGAAACCAGCAGGGATTTCTGAATGGTGCGTACGAATTCATCACCTTCAGGCAGCAGGCGACGCAAGGTTTGCTCAAGCATCGGGCCGTCGGCACCGCAGGCCGAGCAGGAACCGACTTCTTCGTGGTCGTTGCAGACCAGCACGCAGGTTTCGTCGGTGTCGGTCGTCAGCAGCGCTTGCAGGCCGGCGTAGCACGACAGCAGGTTGTCC
The DNA here is from genome assembly GCF_056405655.1 of Pseudomonas sp. P1_F7. Taxonomy (NCBI): domain Bacteria; kingdom Pseudomonadati; phylum Pseudomonadota; class Gammaproteobacteria; order Pseudomonadales; family Pseudomonadaceae; genus Pseudomonas; species Pseudomonas sp. P1_F7. The sequence continues at coordinate 17,835 of NZ_JBFUBR010000006.1, read as the reverse complement.
AGGCGCGCGCCGGCGATGAAGTCGCCATGCAGGCCAATGACCGCAGCGCTTTGGGTGTCGTAGAAACTCAACTCGTAATCGAGCACCACGTCGGCATTCAGACCGTGTTCGCGGGCGAGCTGGTCGGTGAGCACTGCGCGGAAGTCCACGCGTTCGTCACCGGCAAATTGCGCGAGGATCGGCGGCAGTTCGGTCTGGGCGTTGATGGCCCAACCCATGTTGGCTTCACGGTTGAGGTGAATCGCCAGGTTAGGAATGATCGCGACCGGTGCTTTGAAGTCGATCAACTGGCTTTCGACCTTGCCATCACGACGGAAAGTTACGCGGCCCGCCAGGGACAGGTCACGGTCGAACCATGGCGCCAGCAGCGCGCCGCCATAGACTTCAACGCCCAGTTGCCAGAAGCCCTGGCGTTGCAACTCCGGTTGCGGCTTGACGCGCAGGCACGGGCTGTCGGTATGGGCGCCGACCAGGCGAATGCCGCCGTGCAGTGGTGAGTGGCGGCCCATTTTGATCGCGATAATCGAAGAGTCGTTGCGGGTGACGTAGTAACGACCGTTGGCTTCGGTATTCCACGGCTCGCGCTCGTCGAGGCGTTGATAGCCCGCCGCTTCCAGACGCTGAACAAGGCTGGCGGTGGCATGGAACGGGGTAGGGGAGGCCTTGAGGAAATCGATCAGGCCTTGGTTCAACTCTTCGCGCATAAAGTAGCTCCAGACAGCAGTGGCGCCAGTTTAACGTATTGGCTTGGTAAATGGCGTCGCACTGAATGGCGGGGATGGCCACCGAAATCGAATCTGGAGGAGATCCCCTGTGGGAGCGAGCTTGCTCGCGATGGCGGAGTGTCAGCCAGCATCAATGTTGTATGTGCCGGCCTCATCGCGAGCAAGCTCGCTCCCACAGGGTTTTGCGTAAAGTGCCTAGAACGGTGCCGGACACTCGAAGCGCAGGCGCTCGCCACTTTGCGGGTGGGTAAAGCTGAGCATGCTCGCGTGCAGACACAGGCGCGGCCAGGCTGCCAGCGCCTGCTCGTGGGCGTAGAGCCCATCGCCCAACAATGGATGACCAATCGAGAGCATGTGCACGCGCAACTGGTGGGAACGGCCGGTGATCGGTGTCAGCTCAACGCGGCACCAGTCGCCGCAACGTTCGAGCACGCGCCAGAAGGTCAGCGCATGTTTGCCGAATTCATGGTCGACCACGTGGCGCGGCTTGGTCGGCGGGTCGTAGCGCAAGGGCAGGTCGATGCTGCCGCTGTCCAGTTCCGGCTGACCCCAGCACAGGGCGGTGTAGGCCTTTTCGGTTTCGCGGTCGTGAAATTGCCGGGACAGCTCGCGATGGGTATCCGGATCGCGGGCCAGCAGGATGATCCCGGAAGTTTCCCAGTCCAGTCGATGGACGATTCGCGCTTCCGGGTAGCCGTTTTCCTGCAGGCGAGTGATCAGGCTCAGGCCCCTTCCGGTTGCAGAAGGGACCTGAGCCGCCGTGGCTCCAGCCGGATCGACTCAGCGATCTGGCAGGGTGATATTGAGTTCCAGAATCGAGCAGCTGCCCTGGCTTTCCAGTGCGACATGCACGTCATCGGACCCGATATTGACGTACTTGCGGATCACCTCGACCAGTTCCTTCTGCAAGGCTGGCAGGTAGTCCGGGGTACTGCGTTGGCCGCGTTCGTGCGCCACGATGATCTGTAGACGCTCTTTCGCTACCGACGCGGTGCTTTGCTTTTTGTTGGCACGAAAGAAGTCAAAAAGGTTCATTGCTTAGTTGCCTCCAAACAGGCGCTCGAAGAATCCCTTCTTCTGTACATCGAGGAAACGATGATCCACGGTCTTGCCCAGCAGGCGATCTACGGTATCGCTGTAGGCCTGGCCGGCATCGCTCTGGTCGTCGAGAATTACCGGAACACCCTGGTTGGATGCCTTGAGCACCGCCTGGGATTCAGGGATCACGCCGAGCAGGGTCACCGAAAGGATTTCCTTGACGTCTTCTACGCCGAGCATTTCGCCTTTGCTCACACGTTCCGGGTGATAACGGGTAATCAGCAGGTGTTCCTTGATCGGGTCTTCGCCGCGTTCGGCACGACGGGACTTGCTGGCCAGCAGGCCGAGCATGCGGTCGGAGTCACGTACCGAGGAGACTTCCGGGTTGGTCACGACGATCGCTTCATCGGCGAAGTACATGGCCAGGTGGGCGCCTTTTTCGATGCCCGCCGGGGAATCGCAGACCACGAACTCAAAGTCTTCCTTGAGTTGCATCAGGACTTTTTCCACGCCTTCGACGGTCAGCGCGTCTTTGTCGCGGGTCTGGCTGGCGGCCAGCACGTAGAGGTTTTCCAGGCGCTTGTCTTTGATCAGGGCCTGTTGCAGGTTGGCTTCGCCGTTGACCACGTTGACGAAGTCATACACCACGCGGCGCTCGCAACCCATGATCAGGTCGAGGTTACGCAAGCCCACGTCGAAGTCGACGATTACTGTTTTGTGGCCGCGCAGAGCGAGGCCGGTACCGATAGCGGCGCTGGTGGTGGTCTTACCCACACCACCCTTGCCGGATGTAACCACGAGAATCTTGGCCAAGGTGTTTCACCCCTAAGGAAGAAGGACTTTTCAGTCCCTGAAAAACATCTCCTGAAAAACTACTGCAGTCGGACAGCCTTGGCTGGAATCCGGTTTTGAGCGGCGTTTACCCCCGGTAAACACTGCTTTCGGCCTTTTTCCTACTTCGTTTGAGCCGTTTTCGCTACGTTTTAGAGATGCTTGGAAAATGCGGCAGTATCCGTTAAAGCCGAATGATGTTCAACACGTCGCCGGACAGGCTGACCTGCACACCCGAACCCCATAGAGGGTCGCGGCGCAGATCTTCGGAAACCTTGTAATGCCCCGCGATGGAAATCAGTTCAGCACTCATTTGCTGACAGAAAATCCGCGCCTTGGTGTCGCCCTTGACGCCGGCCAACACACGACCCCGCATCGGGCCGTATACATGGATGTTGCCATCGGCGAGAAGTTCCGCCCCCGGGCTGACCGAGGAGATCACCACCAGATCGCTGCCCTGGGCATAAATCTGCTGACCACCGCGTACTGGCGAAGTGATGATTTTCGTCGGCTTGATGGTCGGCTCGGGCGGTTTTTCCGGTTTTTTCTTCGGTTCGCCTTCGGTCAGGTCCAGTGGACGCTCCCGGGCGCCGGACGGTGGCAGCACCGGCAGGTCGACCGCAATGGCGGCGGCGATGTCTTCGATGCGGCTGGCGCGGATCGCCAGGGTGCGCAGGCCATGTTGGCGGCACACGCGCATCAGCCCTGGCAGATCGACCGCGCCTTCGTTGGCCGGGAGTTTGTCCAGGGCCAGTACCAGCGGCGCGTTGCTGAAGAAGTTGGGCGCCAGGGCGACCTTGGCGGCCAGTTGCCGATCAAGGCTTTCGAGGTCGTTACGGGCCAGTTCCAGCACCGTAATGGCCAGCATGCTGCCCTTCAACTGGAACACGGGATCTTGGTCTAGCGGTTCGGTTTGGCTCATGGTCGGCATACAACGACTTGTCACTAAAAGTGCCGAGACTTATAACGAGAACGCCCGCAGGCCGCAAGCCGGGTCGAACGATGTAGAATGCGCGGCCATTGTCATTCCGGAAGCATTAATGGACCGCCCGCGTTTTCGAAAAGCATTTCTATCTCCACGTTTCTGGCCGCTGTGGTGTGGCCTGGGGCTGTTGTGGCTGATCGTCCAGTTGCCGTATCCGGCACTGCTGTGGATCGGTCGTGTATTGGGCTCATTGATGTATCGTGTGGCCGGCGACAGACGGCGCATTGCCAAGCGCAATCTGGAACTGTGTTTTCCTGAAAAAACCGCCGCCGAGCGCAAGCGTCTGCTCAAGGAAAACTTCGCCTCCACCGGCATCGCTTTTTTTGAGATGGCGATGAGCTGGTGGTGGTCGCGCAAACGCCTGGCCAATCTCGCTCATATCGAAGGGCTGGAGCATTTGCAGCAGGCCCAGCGCGAAGGCAAGGGCGTGATCCTGATGGCGTTGCACTTCACGACGCTGGAAATCGGCGCGGCATTGCTCGGTCAGCAGCACACCATCGACGGCATGTACCGCGAGCACAAGAATCCGCTGTTCGACTACATCCAGCGCCAGGGCCGCGAGCGGCACAACCTCGATTCGCTGGCAATAGAACGCGAAGACGTGCGCGGCATGCTCAAATTGCTGCGCTCGGGCCGGGCGATCTGGTACGCACCGGATCAGGACTACGGCGCCAAGCAAAGTGTTTTTGTGCCGCTGTTCGGCATTCAGGCTGCGACCGTCACCGCCACGAGCAAGTTTGCGCGGTTGGGCAAGGCGCTGGTGGTGCCGTTCACCCAGGAGCGTCTGGCAGACGGCAGCGGGTATCGCCTGGTGATCCATGCGCCGCTCGAAGGCTTCCCCGGCGAAACCGAAGAAGAGGACTGCCTGCGCATCAACCAATGGATCGAAAGCGTTCTGCGCGAGCATCCCGAGCAATACCTGTGGGCCCACCGCCGCTTCAAGAGCCGTCCACCGGGCGAGCCCAAGCTGTACGCCAAGCGCGGTTGAGTAACCGTTTTCCCAAGCACCATGGAGTGTTGCGATGAGTCCAGTTGAACCGGTAACAGGGTTGATTCTTTCCGGTGGCGGGGCTCGGGCGGCCTATCAGGTCGGGGTGCTGGCGGCGATTGCCGAATTGCTGCCGCCGGGGGCGAGCAATCCGTTTCCGGTGATCGTCGGCACCTCGGCGGGCGCGATCAACGCCGTCAGCCTCGCCAGCGGGGCAATGGACTTTCGTAACGCCATTGAACGCCTGACAGCCTTCTGGCAGGGCTTTCGCAGTCATCTGGTGTTGCGCAGCGACTGGCCCGGGGTGATTCGCCAGGCCAGCCGCTTTGTCAGCCACAGTTTGCTCGGCATCGGTAAGCACATGCCGGTGGCGCTGCTCAACAGTTCTCCGCTGCGGGATTTGCTCAACAACAAGCTGCATATGGGCGGCATCGCCGAAGCGATCGCACAGAAGCAATTGCATGCGGTGGCGGTCACGGCGTTCGGCTATGAGTCCGGCCAGGCAGTCACCTTCTATCAGGGCGGCGGCAAGATCGATGCCTGGTTGCGCCATCGACGCATCGGCGTTCCCACTCAACTGTCCGTTGAACACTTGCTCGCCAGTTCGGCGATTCCGCTGCTGTTCGCCCCGGTGAAAATCGGCGAAGAGTATTTCGGTGATGGCGCGGTGCGGCAGTCGGCACCGATCAGTCCGGCGCTGCATCTGGGCGCCAGCCGGGTGCTGGTGGTGGGCGTCAGCGGCAACCCCCGTGGAGTCGACCCGCAACAACCCTTGCTGCGCAGCTACACCGGCCAGCAGCCGACCCTGGCGCAGATCGGTGGGCACATGCTCAACAGTACGTTCATTGACAGCCTGGAAAGTGACATCGAGTTGTTGCAGCGCCTGAACCAGTTCAGTCACCTGATGCCCGACGGTACACCAACCCGTGCATTGGGCGTGGCGCCGGTGGACGTGCTGGTGATTTCACCGAGCCAGCCAATCGACGAGATTGCCGCGCGCCATCGTCAGGAATTACCGGCGGCACTGCGCCTGTTTCTGCGCGGGCCGGGCGCGACCAAGACTAGCGGGGCAGGGGTGCTGAGTTACCTGCTGTTCGAGGCGGGGTATTGCAGCGAGTTGATTGAGCTGGGGCGACGTGATGCGTTGGCCAAGCGCGGAGAGTTGTGCCGGTTTCTGGGGGTGGAGGAACCTGTAGTTTCGGCTTGAGATAGGCGGTCTGTAGGAGCGAGCTTGCTCGCGATGGACGTTAACGATAACGCGTTTTACTGATTAAACGCGCCGTCCTCAAGTCCATCGCGAGCAAGCTCGCTCCTACAAATCAGAAGTGAACCTTGACCAGGAAGCTGGTCACGCTCTGATCAGTCTTGAAGCCCTGGCTGTCTTCGATGCCGTATTTGTTTTTCCAGTAGTCATACTCGACACCGACGTACAACTGCTTGGCACCCAGGTTCAGCGCCTTGCCCAGGTCATATTTGACCTGCGGATTGAAGTGCAGGTTGGCGTGGTATTCGCCTTTTTTGTTCACATCGTTGTCGACGACCCAGTCCATGAAACCGTCGATCAGCACATCCGAGCCACCCACCGGGATGGTGTAGGACCAGACCGGCGTGACCTGCCAGATGTTGTCGCCCGGGCGGTCGCCTTCGGTGTGGCGGTTGTAGAAGTTCAGCTGGAAGTAATCGAAGCCCGGGATGGCCAGGTCGAAACCAGGGCCGATCAGGTAGGACTCGGTATCGTCTTCACCGAACTCGTAGGTCATGGCCAGCAGAACGTCCTTGATCGGGCCGAGCTCGAACTTCTGGTCGAAGATCTTGTTGAACGACAGGCGCGGGCTGAGCTCGCCGTAGTGGCTGTTCTTGCCCGCGAAGGCGTCTTCCTTGCCGTTGTAGAAGATCTTGTCGATGAAGAAGAAGTTGTCGCCGTATTTCCAACCGTCGGCGTGTTCAAAGGTCACCGTCTGCTGGATGCGCGGGTTGACCTGGAAGTCCTTGCCATAGAGGTAGCTCAGGCTGTTGTTCTGCCATTGCAGCAAGTCGCCGGCCATGGCCTGACCCCCCGCCAGCAATGATCCCGCCAGCATCAGGCTAGTGCACGTACGTTTCATTCGGTTGCTCCCAAAAAGTAGGTGGTTCCACGTTATTTTTTTAAGGTCGGCGCTCTGGTGTGGCGCCTGTTTCTGTAGCGGCAAAAAATCATCCATTCGGTCAGCTTTAGTGCTGTTAGCAAGAGCTGAGCCAAGGCTTTCAAAAAGCAAAAAAACTCCCGTTCGGCGGCTCAAGAGCGGTCGATTGAGAGGGGTTTTGGAGTGCCTTGGTGCCTGCCAGAGCCGGGATAAGTTGGCCTGCTGGTCAGGTTTTACATCCGGGCTTTTTTTTAAACCGGATTCGGGCGGCCGCGGAGAATACTGACTCCTCGGCCAGGTCTCAAGTGCTCCGCAACGGCGCACCGACGACAGGTTTGGGGCACGGTTGCGGAGCAGCATCAGAAATGCACCTTCACCAGCAGGCTGGTGGTGTTTTCATTGGTGTCGAAGCTGGAACTGTTTTCGATGCCGTACTTGTCTTTCCAGTAGCTGTATTCGACGCCGGCGTACACCTGTTTCTCCCGCCAGCCCATGGCCTTGCCCAGGTCGTACTTGATCTGCGGGTTGAAGTGCAGGTTGGCGTGATAAGTGCCATGGGAGTTCTGGTCGTTATCCACCACCCAGTCCATGTAGCCGTCGATCAACAGGTTCGAGTTGCCCAATGGCAGGGTGTAGGACCAGGCCGGCGTGATCTGCCAGACATCGTCGCCGGGACGCGAGCCTTCGGTCTGGCGGTAATAGAAGTTCAAGGTGAAAAAGTTGAAACCCGGTACCGCGAGGTCGAAACCGGGACCGATCAGGTAGGCCTCGGTGTCGTCTTCGCCGTTCTCGTAGGTCATGGCCAGCAGCACGTCCTTGATCGGGCCGAATTCGAAACGGCGGTCGAGGATCTTGCCGAAGGAGAGGCGCGGACTGAACTCGCCGTAATAGGCGTGAGCGCCTTTGTTGCGGTCTTTTTCGCCGTTGTAGTAAGTGCTGTCGATGAACATGAAGTTGTCACCGTACTTCCAGCGGTCGGCGTGTTCGAAAGTTATCGTCTGCTGGATCGACGGGTTGACCACGAAATCCTTGCCGTACAGGTAGCTCAGGCTATTGGTCTGCCACAGCAGTAAATCGCCGGCCATGGCCTGACTCGCGGCCAACAGGCCAGCACTCAACAGCAGGTTGGTTTGTGTCCGAATCATCTGTTGCTCCCTCTTGTTTTTATTTTTGAGGCGCAGGTTGTGGCCAGGGGGCTGGCCACAGGCAGGCCCCCTTGGTTATCCGTCAGATCAATGGGTGTGAGCGTGGCAGTCGTTGATGGCCGCGCGTTCGGCGCCACCAAGGATGTTGAACAGCAGGTTCAGCGTCAGCGCGCTGAGGGTGGCCATGGCGATGCCGCTGTGGGTGATCGGGCTCATCCACACGGGCAGGTGGGCGAAAAACTCCGGACGTACAACCGGGATCAGACCCATGCCGATGCTCACCGCCACCAGCAACTGGTTGCGACGGTCACCGATGTCGGCTTCCTGGAGAATCTTGATCCCGGTGGCGGCGACCATGCCGAACATCGCAATCGCTGCGCCACCGAGCACGGCCGGTGGAATCGAGGCCACCAGGAACGCCGCTTTGGGCAGCAGACTCAGGACGATCAGCAACCCGCCGGCAACGATGGTCACCGAGCGGCAACGCACGCCGGTCATCTGCACCAGGCCGATGTTCTGGGCGAAGGAGGAGTGGGTGAAGGTGTTGAAGAACCCGGCGAAGAACGAGGCGCCGGCATCGCACAGCAAACCGCGACGCAGCATCCGTGGGCAGACTTCCTGGCCGGTGATCTTGCCCAGCGCCAGAAACATCCCGGTGGACTCGACGAAAATGATCACCACCACCAGGCACATCGACAGGATCGGCGCGAGTTCGAATTTCGGCATGCCGAAGTGCAGCGGAGTGACGAATTGCAGCCATGGCGCCTGGGCCATGCCACTGAGGTCGACCATGCCGAGCAGGCCGCAGAGCACATAGCCCAGGCACATGCCGATCAGTACGGAAATATTGACCCAGAAACCGCGCATGAAACGGTGCACCAGCAAGATGGTGCCCAGTACCAGTGCGGCGATGGTCAGGTAAATCGGCGAACCGAATTGAGCGGCGCTGGCACCGCCGCCGGCCCAGTTCACGGCCACGGGGAACAGCGACAAACCGATCGAGGTGATGACCGTACCGGTCACCAGTGGCGGGAAGAAGCGCACGACCTTGGACATGAACGGGGCGATGAGCATGCCGAAGAAGCCGGCGGCGATGGTCGCGCCGAAGATCCCTTGCAGGCCGATACCGGGCATGCCGGCCATGGCGACCATGCTGCCGACGGCGGCGAAACTGGCACCCATCATCACCGGCATGCGAATGCCCATGGGGCCGATACCGAGGGACTGGACGATGGTGGCGATGCCGGCGACCAGCAGGTCGGCGTTGATCAGGAAGGCGATTTCTTCACGACTCAGGCCAGCGGCCTGTCCGATGATCAGCGGTACCGCGATGGCACCACCGTACATCAGCAGAACATGTTGCAAACCGACCAGGATCAGTTGCAGGAGGGGCAAACGCTGAATGGCGGGTGCGTCGGGGATGCGCGCTGTGGATAGCTCGGACATGCAACACCTCGGATCTTTTTTATTCTTGTGATTTACAGCTGCAGTGCTGTCGGCAGCTGTATTCGAATCGGGTGGGCCGCTTTGCGGCCATTCGCGGGCAAGCCCGCTCCCACACAGGCCATGCAAAACCTGTGGGAGCGAGCTTGCTCGCGATGCTTTTGTTGCTTAGTTGGTCTGGGCGCCCTGCACAATCCAGGCACCGATCAGGTCACGTTCCTGCTGGGTCATCTGCGTGATGTTGCCCAGTGGCATGATCTGGCTGGTGACGGCTTGCGCCTGAATCCGCGGTGCGTTCTGGCGGATCTGCTCGGGGGTGTCGAACATCACACCGGCAGGGGCCGTACTGAACAGCGGGCTGGTCGGCTTGGCCGAATGGCAAACCGCGCAACGTTCCTGAATCACGCTGTGCACTTTGTCAAAGCCAGGGCCGGCGTTGGACGCTTGCGCCGGTGCGGCGGCAGGCACTTCTGCAGGTTTGGCTTCAGCGGGTTTCAAACCACCGCCCACTGCTGTTTCCGGCAGTGGCTGGTATTCGATCTTCGCTGGCGCCTTGGCCACTTCCGGGCTGTTCAGCGGCGCAGGGCCGGTGACGTAGGCCAGGCAGATCATGCCAACGGCTGCCACCGGCAGGGTCCAGGCAAACTTGTGGCTGTCGTGACGGGTGTTGAAGTAGTGACGCACCAACACCGCCAGTACCGCGATCCCGGCCAGGATCAACCAGTTGTACTGGCTGCCGTAGGTGCTCGGGAAGTGGTTGCTGATCATGATGAACAGCACCGGCAAGGTGAAGTAGTTGTTGTGACGCGAACGCAGCAGGCCTTTGGCCGGCAGCGCCGGATCCGGCGTGCGGTTCTCGGCGATCGCCGCGACCAGTGCGCGCTGCGCCGGCATGATGATGCGGAACACGTTACCGACCATGATGGTGCCGATGATCGCGCCGACGTGCAGGTATGCACCTCGACCGCTGAACACTTTGCTGAAGCCGTAGGCCGCGCCGATGATCAGGACGAACAGGATGAAACCTAGCAGGGCAGGGCGTTTGCCCAGGGCCGAGTCGCAGAGGAAGGAGTAGATGAACCAGCCGATGAACAGCGAGCCGAGACCGATGGCCACGCCTTCAGGACCGCTCAGGGTGCTGCCCGGAGCCAGCAGGTAGAGCGTCGGGTTGGAGTAGAACACCACGCACAGCAGCGCGATACCCGACATCCAGGTGAAGTAGGCTTCCCATTTGAACCAGTGCAGGTTGTCCGGCATGGTCGGTGGAGCCAGTTTGTATTTTTCCAGGTGGTAGATACCACCGCCGTGGATCGCCCACAAATCACCGGCCAGACCGCTTTTCGGGTTGACCCGATTGAGGTTGTTTTCCAGCCATACGAAATAGAACGACGCACCGATCCAGGCCACGCCAGTAATCATGTGAACCCAGCGCACGCTCAGGTTCAGCCATTCCAACAGATGTGCTTCCACAGTCTTTACCTCTCGCCTGTCACTCTGTTGTCGAGTGATCAGACCTTCTCTTATTGGTGGGGGGCGAGGATCAAACGCTCATCCTCTTTGAAAAAATGCTCATCGCAGTTATTGCCTGTGCCACTGCGATCAACCACCAGGAAGTCATCCCGCTTTTCGATCGTCAGCACCGGATGGTGCCAAACGCCGCGATGGTAATTAATGCCCTGCCTGCCGTTGGTGACGAAGGCGCGGACCAAGCCTGATACAGGTTCATCGCCAAGTGGCGCGACCACGATCAGAAAGGGGTTGCCGAGCAGCGGAATGAAAGCCTGGCTGCCCAGCGGATGGCGCTCCAGCATGCTGACGGTCAGCGGCATGTCCTGCGCGTCGGCGCGGAAGATGCTGATGATCGCGTTGTCCTCTGGCGTAGCGGTTTCGACCGTCGCCAGTTTATGGAAGCGCATGGTCGAACCGTTGTTGATCATGAAGTGATCGCTGCCGTCGGTTTCGATCACGTCACCGAAAGGGGCGAAGGCTTCTTTGGTCAGCGGTTCAATCGTCAGTGTGCGCATGCTGGTCTTCTTTTCTTCAAATGTATGTTCGGTTTACCGCATTCCCTGTAGGAGCTGGCGAAGCCTGCGATCTTTTGACTTTGCTTTTTAAGATCAAAAGATCGCAGGCTGCGGCAGCTCCTACAGGCTCAGCATTACTTCGCGACCTTGCCCAGTACACGCAGGCGGCTCACACCACCGTCCGGGAACACGTTCAGGCGGATGTGGGTGATCGGGCCCAGTGCCTTGATCTGCTCGGCGAAGGTGTGTTCGGCGTGCATTTCAAGCTTCTGGCTTGGCAGCAGTTCGCGCCAGAACAGCGATTGGGTTTCGATCTGGCTGTCGGTACCGCCCTTCACGAACGCGCCCTGGATCGAGCAGCTGTCCGGGTAGTTGCCCTTGAAGTGCAGGGTGTCGACGATGACTTTCTCGACTTCACCGGCATGACCCAGCGCGACGATGACCCAGTCATTGCCCGGGGTACGGCGACGTGCGGTTTCCCAGCCATCGCCCATGTTGATTCCACGGCCCGGGTTGAGGATGTTGCTCATGCGACCGAAGTGTTCGTCGGAGCAGGCGAGGGCGCGACCACCGTTGAGGGCAGAGGCCAGGTCGACTTGCTCGTTGTCGCCGGTAGCCGACCAGTCACGGAACGGCACGCCGTACACGCGCAGACGGGCCACGCCGCCATCCGGGTAGATGTTGAAGCGCAGGTGGCTGAAGGCCTGGTCGTTGTTGATTTCGTGGTAGTGGTGGCTGTTGCCTTGCAGCTCGACGGCGGACAGCACTTCGACCCACTGGGTGTTTTCGTTCGGCTCGCCTTCGGCCAGGAAGCAGGCTTCCAGGGAGGCCGATGGCGGGAAGTTGCCGGTGAAGAATGAAGTGTCGATGTCGACGCCCTTGATCGAACCCGGTACGCCCAGACGGATCACTGCGCTGTCGAAGCCTTCGAAGCGCTTGCGACGCGATTCCCAGCCGTCCATCCACTTGCCGTTGTCATCGAACACGCCTTCTTTCCAGACGGCCGGGGTCGGTTGGAACAGACGGTTGGCGTCTGCGAACCAGTCATCGGTGACCGAGATGATTTTGGTGCCCAGGCGGGCATCGGCCAGGTTGACGAACTTCTCGAAAGGTACGGCGTAAGCTTTCATTCTTCTTGTCTGCCTTTAAATAAGTGGCTTGGGATGCTTGCGGGGCTCAGGGCGGTTTCGGCGTTCTTGAATCCGCTCGAGCCAGGCTTGCTATAGGGTCAGTAATCGGAACAGGGCGATCTTGTTGATCTCCGCCAGCGCGCATTTGAATTCGGTATCGACCGGGTTGTGGATGCGCGTTTCGAATGCTGCGAGGATCTGATGCCGGTTGCTGCCTTTTACCGCCATGATGAAGGGAAACTTGAACTTGGCTTTGTAGGCGTCGTTCAGCTCGGTGAAGCGCTGGAACTCTTCGGCCGTGCATTGGTGAATACCGGCGCCAGCCTGTTCATTGGTGCTGGCTTCGGTCAACTGGCCCTGGACGGCCGCACGGCCTGCCAGGTCCGGGTGAGCGTTGATCAAAGCCAGCTGGCTTTCGTGATCGGCGCTCAACAGGATGTCGCTCATGCGCTGGTGCAGGGTTGCGATCTCGTCGATCGAAGCGTCCTGGCCCAGGTCGAAGGCCTTCTCGGCTACCCATGGCGAATGTTCGTAGATGTCGGCGAAAGCGGCGACAAAGGCGTCGCGGCCGAGGCTCGAAGGTTTGACGGTTTGGAAGGTGCTCATTTGGCAGCCCCTGTGTACGGGTGGGTTTCTTGCCAGTGGCGCGCGATGTCCACGCGACGGCTGAACCACACCTGTTCATGACTTTTAGCGTATTCGATAAAGCGCTTGAGCGAAGCCAGACGCGCCGGACGGCCAATCAGGCGGCAGTGCAGGCCGATCGACAGCATTTTCGGTGCCTCGGCGCCTTCGGCGTAAAGCACGTCGAACGCATCCTTGAGGTATTCGAAGAAGTCGTCGCCCTTGTTGAAACCCTGGACCTGGGTAAAACGCATGTCGTTAGTGTCCAGGGTGTACGGGATCACCAGGTGCGGCTTGCCGGTCGGGTTGTTCGGTTCCCAGTAGGGCAGGTCGTCGTCGTAGGTGTCGCAGTCGTAGAGGAAACCACCATCTTCCATCACCAGGCGACGGGTGTTCGGGCCGGTGCGGCCGGTGTACCAGCCCAGCGGGCGTTCACCGGTGATTTCGGTGAGGATGCGGATCGCTTCGAGCATGTGCTCGCGTTCCTGGGCTTCGTCCATGTACTGGTAGTCGATCCAGCGATAGCCATGGCTGCAGATCTCGTGACCGGCATCGACCATGGCGCGGATCACGTCCGGGTGACGCTGGGCGGCCATGGCCACGGCGAAGATGGTCAGCGGAATGTCGAATTCCTTGAACAGTTTCAGGATCCGCCACACGCCGGCACGGCTGCCATACTCGTAAAGGGACTCCATGCTCATGTTGCGCGCGCCTTGCAGCGGCTGGGCAGAAACCATTTCCGAGAGGAACGCTTCGGACTCTTTGTCGCCGTGCAGGATGTTGCGCTCGCCGCCTTCTTCGTAATTGAGTACGAACGACAGGGCAATGCGGGCATTGCCCGGCCAGTGTGGGTGAGGAGGGTTACTGCCGTAACCGACCAGGTCGCGTGGGTAGTCAGCGCTCACTGCAGGCTTCCTTCTTATTCGATGATGACGGTTGGTGTGACGCAGCTGAAAACTGGATGGCAGGCTGGCGTCACAGCGATGGGCTGATTGTATACAACTTTATATTCACTTTGTAAGCCTGAATTTTCGCATTTTTCACCGACTGTCATCTTTTACTGCTATTGGCGTGAGCCTGCAAGAATTCTGCCTGACTGGTCAATTATTGATTGAAGGGTTCATAGGCTGTGCGGTTTAGCGGGAAATCGACGGCAAATATGCAAATGGCGGGAGCCATGGGAAAAATGTCGTTTTTATTGTGTACAATTTTTTTGAAAAGTGTCTTAATTAGTCGCTCGCCGCAGCTTTTCGTGCTCCGAATCGGTGCGGTCTCCTTTTCAACTGACTTCGGGAGGCGCGAAGTCTGACTGCTCCACGCAGGCAGGCGCGCAGAATCAATGGGACGTTTGACTACACACGTTTTGGACGCAGCACACGGTTGCCCGGGCAGCTCGATCAAGGTCGAGTTGTACCGCGTTGAAGGTACGCACCTGGAATTGGTCGCCAGCGCGATAACCAACAGCGATGGCCGTGTCGATGCACCGCTGCTGCAAGGCGATGACTACCGCACCGGGGTCTATCAGGTTCAGTTTCATGCCGGCGATTACTACCGCGCCCGTGGCGTCAAGCTGCCGGAGCCGGCTTTTCTGGATGTCGTGGTGCTGCGTTTTGGCATCTCCGCCGAGCAGGATCACTACCATGTGCCGTTGTTGATTTCGCCTTACAGCTACTCCACCTATCGCGGCAGCTGATCCCCCAGGCAGCAGCTGCACCCTGGAAGCGACTGCGCATATAGCTTCTTTGGTTTTTCGCCCGCTCACACTGCGGGCTTTTTTTCGTCTTCTGTAGGAGCGAGCAAGCTCGCTCCTACAGCTCTTAGCGGCTCAGCAGGGACGCAGCTCCCGCGCCACTGAACAACCCCGCACTGATCCGGTTAAACCAGCTCTGGCCCTTGCCACTGCGCAGATACCGCGCCGCACCATGGGCGCCGAGGCCATAAGCCAACTTGCAGGCCAGATCCAGCAGTGTCCAAGTGACAATCATCACCAGCAACTGCGGCAGGAACGCTTGTTCGGCGTTCAAGAACTGCGGCAGGAAAGCGGCGAAGAACAGAATGTCTTTCGGGTTACTGGCGCCGAGCATGAACGCACGGCCGAACAGTGCACGAAAGCGTGGCACCGGCGCGGCCTGTGGCACTTCAGCGCCGTGGGAAGGCTGGCGCGATTGCTGCCAGCTCTGCCAGGCGAGGTAGAACAGGTAAAGGGCGCCAAGAATCTTCAGGGCGCTGAACAGCTGTTCCGACGCCAGCAACAACGCACCCAGGCCTAGCGCCGAAGCACTCAGCAGGCAGATCGATGCGGACACGCCTCCGAGAAAGGCCGGGTAAGAGCGGCGCAGGCCGTAATTCAGACTGTTGCTGATCATCAGCAACGACAGCGGCCCCGGGATCAGGATCACTATCAGCGCAGCGCCGCTGAACAGCAGCCAGGTTTCCAGACTCATCACTTTCCTCCATTTGCACAAAAGCCCCACCCGACGGGGTGAGGCTGTTTTCAAGCGGGTCCCGCGTAAGGTTTACAAGAAGATGAACTTGGCGATGAAGATCGCGCAGAGCACCCACAGACTCACGGAAATTTCCTTGTACTTGCCGGTACCGGCCTTCAGCGCCACGTAGGTGATGAAGCCCAGTGCGATACCGTCGGCGACCGAGAAAGTCAGCGGCATCATGATTGCGGTAACAATCGCCGGAATGCTGTCGGTCGCTTCGTCCCATTCGATGTGGGCCATGCCACCCATCATCAGCATCGCCACATAAATCAGTGCACCTGCGGTTGCATAGGCAGGAATCATCCCGGCCAGTGGCGCGAAGAACATGGCTGCAATAAATAGCACACCTACGGTCACTGCGGTAAGACCAGTCCGACCACCCGCTGCTACACCCGCGGCACTTTCCACGTAGCTGGTGACCGGCGGAACGCCGACTACCGCACCGAATACGCTGGAAGCACTGTCGGCTTTCATGGCGCGGGAGAGGTTTTCGATCTTGCCGTCAGCGCCCACCAGGTTGGCGCGCTGGGCCACGCCCATCAGGGTGCCGGCGGTGTCGAACATGTGCACGAAGAGGAACGCCAGGACCACGCTGATCATGCTGACGTTGAACACGCCGGCGACGTTCATGGCCATCCAGGTCGGCGCCAGGCTTGGCGGGGCCGACATGATGCCCTCGTAGTGCACCAGCCCGAGGCCCCAACCGGCGAGGGTTACGGTGATGATGCTGATGAGGATCGCGCCGAACACTTTGTGATAGCTGAGGATGGCGATCATCAGGAAGCACACGGCGGCAAGCAGCGGGCCAGGTTCGCGCAGGGAACCGAGCTTGATCAGCGTAGCCGGGCTATCGACGACGATACCTGCGGTTTTCAGGCCGATCAGCCCCAGGAACAGACCCACGCCGGCGCCCATGGCGAAGCGCAGGCTGACCGGGATGCTGTTGAGCAGCCATTCGCGGATCCGCGAGAAGGTCAGGATCATGAACAACACACCGGACACAAACACCGCGCCGAGGGCGGTTTCCCAGTTGTAGCCCATGGTGCCGACCACGGTGTAGGTGAAGAATGCGTTCAGCCCCATGCCTGGCGCCAGGCCGACCGGCCAGTTGGCGTACAGGCCCATCAACAGGCAACCGAGTGCCGCGGCGATGCAGGTGGCGACGAACGCGGCACCGTGGTCGATCCCGGCGTCGGCCATGATGTTAGGGTTGACGAAAATGATGTAAGCCATGGTGATGAAGGTTGTCAGACCGGCAATCAGCTCGGTCTTCACCGTGGTGCCGTGCAAGCTGAGTTTGAACAGACGTTCCAGCAAGCCATTGCGTAATGGCGGCGAGAGATCCAGCGTCGATGCTTCGGATTTGCGGCTTTCCACAGCGAATACTCCTCAAGAGTTTTATTGTTATTTCCAGGGCCGGACCCATGAGGGTGGCAGCGGCCCTTTGAGGCACTTGCGAATTTGTTGACCGCTTGGTCAGGAACTCGCACGAGGTGGATTATGCTTTTGTATACAAAGAAAGCAAATAATGTTTTTGATTTTGTAGACGAAAAGTTTGGCTTTAGAGATATATCGCCGGATCAGCCAGCATCAAAATCAGCAGGCAGAATGTCTCAGTCGGTATGCGCCTGGTTTTTCCCCAACGCCAGATTCACCGCCAACCACCCATTCACCGCCGTCTCCCCAGCCTCGGCAAACACCCGCTCCAGCACTTTCACCTGCTCACGCCGCAATGCCTGCTCAAACCGGGCGCCTTCGGCGGTCAACTCCAGCAGGCGCTTGCGCTTGTCGGTTTCGGACGCAACGCTGTCGACCAGATGCATCTCCAACAATTGTCGCAATGGCATGTTCAACGCCTGCTTGCTCACACCGAGCAACGCCAACAGCTCCTTCACACTCAGGTTCGGATAGCGGGCGATGAAAAACACGATGCGCTGATGCACCCGACTAAGGCCGCGACGTTCGAGCATTTCATCGGCCTTGGCGGTGAAGGCCTGGTAGCCGAAGAAAAACGCTTCCATGGCTTGTTGCTGGGAAAGCGGGCTTTTAAGGTCAAGCATGTTGACGTATCCATTCGGGCTGGCGTAATTTCGGTCAACAAGTTTGACTCATTTTTCACATGCCTCGCTACCGGTGATCCCCATGGCTTTTTCCGAACGTGTCTCACGCCTTAAAAGTTCTTTGATCCGTGAAATCCTTGCCGCCGCCCAGCGTCCGCAGATGATGTCGTTTGCTGGCGGCTTGCCGGCCGAAGCCATGTTGCCGAAGGTCGATTGGGCCGACATGCCGC